>CAYFJM010000272.1:0-3028 GCA_964343415.1 uncultured Vicinamibacteraceae bacterium
TGCAGACGACACCAATGCCTCAGTGCCACCGAACGGCCATGAACGGACATAGAGCCGACCCTCGCGATCCGTCTCGCTGGCATTCTCAAGCTTCGTCATTTGAGATACGGGTTGTTCCAACATGATTGAGCCAGCAAGACGAAGAACCGCCAAGGCCCGACTCACAAGTTCTCGTGTCCAGCCTTCTGTTTGACTCGCTGTCTGCACACGCGTCAACTCGCCTAATGCGGTACGAGTCACGTCCCATGTCGATACACGCGGCTCCACCGTTGCGGCCGCCTGCCGCCAATCACGTCGTGCGCGCGCAATGGCCAATAGGAGAACAATTCCAGCCAAACCAGCAAATACTGTTGCAAGAATCCCAGTCGCGTTCGCGCGAAACAATCGTCCTTCAACATCTCCGAATGTTTCACCAGGAAGCTCCCGAATGTCTGTTACAGCGGCCGGCACCAGTGCCAACACGCGCACCGATTCCGCAGGGAGCAGATACGTCAATTCCCTCCCTTCGACGACCGCCCCACCATCGAGTGCACGTTCAATGCGATACCGGATCTCTAAAGGCGGCAACTCAACATCGAGACCAAAATAATCTTCCCCAATAATCCGTAACTCATACTGGTATTGAAAAAATCGACGTGAACCTCTGAGGATATCTTGGTAGCGCTGGCCTTCAAGCACTTCAAACGGGGACACGGTGAGCGTCTCTGGCTCAAGCCATGCTAAATCCGGTACCGCGCGAGCATCATTCGTCTCAACAACCGCACACGTCAATGTCATCGAAAATCGCTCACCAACATGCACGGCATTGGCACCAATCCGACGCCAGCACTGCAGCGCATCGACCTCCATCGATTCGGGGCTTTGAGCTGATACAGACGTCCCCCCTAGGCTATAGGACAGTGTTAACAATGTAAGACAAAGAGCGAGCTCTCGTTGATATCCCATGGTGTCTTACCGTTTTCGCAAGCGCCGCTCCGCAAGAAATCGTACGGCTGCTCCGTGAAATGCGTCGGCCTCAGCACTGACTCTCAGTACTTCAAGTCCACGCGACAAGGCCGCAGATTCAACAGTATCCTGCCAATCCACGATACGATCGCTGAGTTGTCCAAGGTCACTCGAAGACATCAGACATGACTCTCCTGATTCGGCATCGGTTGCTTCAATCCAGCCATCAGAAATGACTGGTAGGTCATATGCATGGCGACTATCAACCAGCACAACGAACGCATCGTGCGAAGCCTGCAGTTTGAGTAGCTCGTCGAGGAAAGACTCATAATCTTCAAAAAGAAAATCTGATACCACTGGGACCATCGACGTTTTTCTTAATAATCCACCAAACGTATTCTCAACCGGCTGAGGTTCATATTGAATTCGGCCAAATACGACATCTTGATAGGCATCAAGGCAATGAATCGCGTGGTTCTTACCGACCTGCGGGCGCACACTCATTTGCCGAGACCGCCCATCAAAGGTAATTAACCCGACCTGATCCTGAAAAAAGGCCCCGGCCATCGCAAATGTTGCCACCGCACGAGCAATCACGGTCGCAATCGGTACTCCACCAGTTCCGCACCGTGTCGACACCGACGTATCCGCGACGATCACAATGCGTGCAGTACTCTGCTGCTCAAATTCTCTGGTGATCAAAGGACTAAAGTTAGTGAGTGTCGATTGCGACCAATCAATAGACGATAGTCGGTCACCCGGTTGCCAATCCCGCAACCCGACGAAGTCAAATCCACTCCCCTGAAACACACTCGGGTGGGCACCAGACATATACTCGTGCATACGCCTAACTATGACGAGTTCAATGTCTTGCACTTCTGTCCAACTAACTAAAATATCGGTAGCCGTGGCACTCAAGGGATCGGCACCTGTTCAATAATGTCATCGATCACTTTTTCAACCGTAATACCCTGACCAGTTGCATGTGGTGCAAGCCAGATGCGGTGACCAAGTACATACTTAGCGAGTTCTTGAACATCTTCTGGGTAAACCTCGTCTTGCCCACGAGCAAGCAACGCCCACACTTTTACTAATCGCCCCCAACAGATGGTCGCTCGAGGGGACCCGCCAAGATCGACATACTGTTCAACTAATGACGATGGCGAGCGCTGCAACCACTCAGTTTCTGCATCAAATGGACGCGAAGCCGAAACAAGGCGTTGGATATACTTCGCCATCGCTTCATGTAAAAACACGTGTTTGCCAATACTCGTACGGAGTTCAACAACCCGTTCCTTCGACATGAGACCATCGAGAGTTACTTTCTTGAAGTCAAAACTGACCAATTTCTGTTCCTCCTCAGGTGGGAGGTAACTGATGTTGACCATAATCGCAAACCGATCGGTAGCGGCCTCAGACAGCGGAAACGTGCCTTGTCCCAGTTCAATCGGATTCATAGTGGCAATGGCAAAACTAAATGATGGCAACTGGTAGGTCGTTTTGCCTACGGTTACCGTCCGGTCTTGCAAGCCTTCAAGAAATGCACTCTGCGATTTCAAAGGAATACGATTAATCTCGTCAAGCAGTATCACTTCAGCCGACGCTAACGGGCCAAACTCAGTAATAAATTGCCCGGTCGCTGGGTTGATCATCTGAAACCCAACGACTTCTGTTGGCTGGAGGTCAGCGCGCCCTTGAAGCCGCGCAAACTTTGCACCGCTTATCGCTGCAAGAATGACACCAAAAAATGTCTTCCCGACTCCAGGCACACCACGAAGCAACAAATTGCCGGCATTAACCTGCCGTTCTTCATCCCCATCGTAGGTTGTCGGGATCTCGGAAAGTAGTACCGTATTGGCGAGGGCTTTTTCGCGTTCGTAGCCGACGAGTGCCTTGGCACCTTCGGTGACAATGGCCTCGTGAAAATCAATCGCTTCTTTCAGATCGGCCTGCATAAGTTTCAACTAGATCCTACTTGAAGTAATGACAGGGACGGACGACAAATGAGGCTAAATCGCATATCCCGTGGAAACCTTATTGCGGTCGTGCAATTCTGTGCGAGCAATCGACATGCATTCGGTGC
>CAYFJM010000273.1:0-3000 GCA_964343415.1 uncultured Vicinamibacteraceae bacterium
TGCAACGCCGATGTTCATTATTGGAGATCATGTAAAAGGTGGTCTGTATGGTGAACACCCAAGCTTGACAGTGCTGGATGATGGGAACCTTATAAAAACCACAGACTTCAGACGTGTCTACGCGACGATGATGAAAGAGTGGCTGAAATTTGATGAGACGGATAAGGTGCTTAAAGGTTCGTTTGACTCGATAGGCGCGTTTGCATAAGTAGTTTCTTAGGAATTGGAACCCAGGCGTTTTGTTTTCTCTATAAATGTCGTTCGTTTGATGTTCAAGAGTTCGGAGGCTTTGGCTGGGTTGCCTTCTGTCCGTTCAAGTGCTTGACGGATGAGGTCTCTTTCAAGATTCCGCAGATAATTTTGTAAGTCCATTCCGTCTTCGGGTAAAGAAAGAATAGAACCTATAGCCGCCTCGTTTGTTTGCTGTAGTTCTACAGGCAAATCACTAATGCCTATCTGAGATTGTCCAGGCGCAAGAACGAGAATACGCTCAATCGTATTCTCTAATTGCCGAATGTTCCCTGGCCAATCAAGAGCCATAATTTTCCGCATCGCTTCTTGAGAAACCCTGATGTCAGAACACGGAGGATCTAGATCTTGTCCGAGTTTATTGAGAAACCTTTGAACTAATAGTGGTATATCTTCACGGCGGTCTCGCAATGGAGGCAGGTGGATTGGTATTACATTTAGGCGGTAGTACAAATCCTCTCGGAAACGCCCCTCTTTAATCATTTCGGCTAGATTCGAGTTTGTTGCCGCAATAAACCTGACGTCTACTTTAATAGACCGTGTATCGCCCACGCGCTCGAATTCTTGTTCCTGCAGTACACGCAATAATTTAGATTGTAGGTTGGCGCTCATGGTGCCAATTTCGTCTAGAAACAGGGTGCCCTTGTGCGCTTGTTCCAATCGTCCGGGTCGATCGGCGATCGCGCCCGTAAATGCGCCTTTAACATGGCCGAACAACTCGTTTTCAAGCAGTGTTTCTGGAATAGCCCCACAGTTTAGAGGTACAAACTTTTTTTTGGAGCGAGGACTGTTGTGATGAATAGCTCTGGCAACAAGCTCTTTTCCTGTACCTGTTTCGCCAGTAAGCAAAATAGTGCTGGTCGTACTCGATACAGTTTCAAGGACCTTAAATAACTTAACCATGGCAGGACTTTGCCCAATGATTTCTTGGAACCCATAGAACTCTTGAAGTTGTGACCGAAGGTACGCATTTTCCGACTTGAGCCGTCTTTGTTCTAGTGTTGAGGTAAGGATGTGCAGGAGGTGATCAAATTGAAATGGCTTGGTAACAAAATCACTGGCACCGCGCTTGATGGCGGCGACGGCATCTTGAACCGTACCATAGCCAGTAACGACCACGGTGATGATGTCAGAGTACAACCCCCGTGCTTTTTCAATGACAGCCATACCATCCATTCCGGGGAGTCGGAGGTCAGTGATGACAATATCGAACGCAAAATCTATTAACAATTCACATGCGTTTTCTCCGGTTTCAGCCTGGGTGACATGATAGCCATGGTCGGTAAGGCGTTCAGCGGTAATTTCTCTAAGAGCATCCTCGTCTTCAACGATAAGAATATGTCCTTTATGGTCAGTCATTTAAAAGGCCTCGGTTCGTTCATTAGACATAAGAATTCACATGGTCGTTGGTGCAGAAGAAATCAGGCCTACAGGTCAAGTCATCCGGTGCCGATACGCAGTTCGTGGTCGGGAAGAAGCCGCGTTTGGTCCTCTACCCGTATTTGATTCGAAATTATTGTTTGCGGATAAAAGAGTGAAACGATGATTGTTGACAGAAAAACTATTTCTATCATGAAAGCGTGCGAACTGGTTGGTGTGAGCCGTCGGACGATTTACAACTGGATTTCTAGTGGAAAAATTGAATACGTTCGAACGGCAGGCGGTTCGGTTCGTATTTTTGCCGACACGCTTTGGCGTGAGCCCGATACGGAAACGGGTCACCAGGCGTGGAGAGGGGCGTCCTTGTCTCAAGACGTACAGGGATAACCCGGAATGTCGAGCGATATTCCTTTTCCAGCACAAAACCCAGGGAAGGTTACGTTTAGTGTCGAAAAAAATGTTGCCGACCTGCGCACTTTGTTTCATCAGTTGAACAATCAGCTGGGTATTATTCTCGCTAATGCAGAGTTGCTTGAATCTAGGTCGGACAGCGACGCTACCGTTCGTGCCAGCCATATTGTGTCGAGTACCGTAGAGGCTATTGCGCTGGCAGATAGTATCCGCGACTGCACTGGTTGTTCTGGTAAGTAGTACCTAGTTGGAATTTGACGAGCTTGATTCGACAGGAAGCATTTTGTCTGTGAACTTGTGAACATGTCATAAAATTGACAAAAGACAATGCATTTGTCAATTTTTTGACAGCC
Source organism: uncultured Vicinamibacteraceae bacterium (assembly GCA_964343415.1). Lineage (GTDB taxonomy): Bacteria > Acidobacteriota > Vicinamibacteria > Vicinamibacterales > UBA8438 > DTWD01. The sequence continues at coordinate 2,394 of CAYFJM010000273.1, forward strand.
AAAACATTTTGGCGGACCAAATACGGAAAACATAAATTGGTTTGATTTCAATCTAAATACAAGTCAAAAGCCAAGACTGACCCACTTTTAAAAGATATTTCTATTTTATTTTTCGGCCTCAATTTGTTGGCACCAATATTGCTTATTACCTTGGTGCTATGGAAAAACAATTACGAACAGAAGCGCAGCAAGAGCGAATTGCAGCCGGACTTCCTTTTGTTGAGGCTTTGGCCCGTCGGTTGGCAGCCTCAATGCCGCACTCTATTGATGTGGGTGATCTTGTGCAGGATGGAATGATTGGCTTGATCGACGCAACAAACAGGTTTGATGAAAAACGTGGAATCAAGTTTGAGACATTCGCAGAGCGTCGGGTAAGAGGTGCGATGATTGATGCATTGCGGAAAGATGCGTGGCCACGCGGTGTACGTCGCGTTCGACGAGAGCTCGAGGCAGCTAGAGAAAAGCTTCGGCACGAGCGGGGTTATGAGCCGTCATTAGCCGATCTCGCCGAACACATGGGTCTTGATGAGGCACGACTCGGTCGGACAATCGTCAGGATTAATACTATTGAATCAACATCTCCGCTTGCTACGGAGGCTGTTGACGG
>CAYFJM010000274.1:0-2994 GCA_964343415.1 uncultured Vicinamibacteraceae bacterium
CACATCAAAATTAGCTAGGAGGCGGTTCCGGTCTCGAACCACGACGACGCCCTCAACTCGTTCAGAACGCCCGTATCCACGACTTAAAATAGCGGGGCACTCACCTGCTTCCCGCAGCAGTTCCGCAATAAATTTCGCGACGGGGGTTTTTCCACTTCCACCAACAGAAATACCTCCAACGCTAATGACCGGCCTAACTAACCGTCGTCTCAAATCCTGGTGCTGCTCGTACCAACGGCGCCTTTTTGCAACAACAAGAGCATAGAGTTTGCTCAACATAGAGGTTTATGACATTCAACTCACATATTTATGGTCGACTGCACTGTCTCATCAGACACATTCTGGTCACTCGACGAAAGCAGACCGGCAGCAATCATCATGGTACGTTTAGTCGCACCACGACAAGACATGACAAGATCTCTAGCGGCATTACCGAGTCTCTCTCGTCTCCCAACATCACGTATCAAATCCACCAACGCCGCCTCCAGTTCGTCATCATTCCAAACCTGAACCATCGCCTGCTTAGTGACAAATTCACTTGTAATCTCTGCAAAGTTCTCCATATGTGGCCCAACAACAATCGCTTTGCCAAACACGGCCGGCTCCAAAAAATTGTGCCCACCAGCAGGCACTAGGCTACCGCCCACAAACACGACCGACGCGACCTGGAACAAACTTGCAAGTTCACCGATGGTGTCAAGCAAGACGACTGGAGCATCCGAATCCTGACCACTTAATTTACTTCTGACTTGCACACGATACCCACCAGCTTCGACCATTGAATGAACTTCTTCGAAACGCTCAGGATGTCGCGGAGCAATAATAAGTAGTGCATCGGGAGCTAATGCACGTATTTGCGTAAAGACCCGCAAGATCAGTTCTTCTTCCCCACGAAGCGTACTGGCTGCAATAAATATCAGCCTTTTCTTGGCAAACTCGAAGCAGTCAAGAACATCATCTGAACTGCGCGGCATGGCATCGTCCATCGATGGGGTCAGCGCATCAAACTTCACACTTCCGGTCACCGTTACTCTGCTACGATCAGCTCCAATATCCACATACCGCTGAGCCCAGTTCGGTGTTTGGGCACACACGTGGTCGATGTCCTGAAACACTTTTTTCATGAAGAAACGCACTAGTCGATACCGACGATAAGAACGGTCTGATAGCCGACCATTAACCAACAGGGTTCGAACACCACGCTTGCGACAAGCACGGAATAAATTCGGCCAAATCTCTGTATCAATCACTATAAGTATTTCAGGAACAACTTGGTCTAGTGAAAGCGTGACGACCGGCGTAAAATCAAACGGGGCGTAAAAGACAGCATCGAGCTCAGAACCAAATTGCTGCGCAACATGTTGCCCTGTCGTAGTCGTAGTTGACATCAATAATCTGTGGTCCGGATAGTCCGTTCGTAGAGCCCGTACCAATGGACGAGAAGCAAGGACCTCACCCACTGATACAGCGTGAATCCAGATAGACGGAGTTCGGTGAGGATTAATTGAAGTCGGCAATCGCCCGAAACGCTGCCGAACACCCGTTAATGGCTTTCTATACCGCCAGCTTCGGTAACAAAGCAGTGGAAAAATGCCCAAAAAATAACTAAAGAGTAGTACGTTGTACAAGAGGTACATGGCAACGCTTCGTTAATTTCACTCTGTTTGTCAGTTCGAAGGTATCAAGCAAGAAAAAACCATCCCGACGATCTATTCATGTAATTGCGCGATTTTGCCAAACTTACGGTGGCACACTAGAATAATTTGTTTGTTCACCTGACACACTACGATGCTATATGTCACTGATGCAACCACGGAGGACCACTAATGGGTATTAAGGTCGGAATTAACGGTTTCGGGCGTATCGGGCGCAACATCATGCGAGCTGCGATGCAAAAGAGTGACAGAGATATTGAGTTCGTCGCTGTAAATGACATTACGAATCCCGAAACACTGGCACATCTACTCAAGTATGACTCCGTACTCGGCAATCTATCTGACACGGTTAGTGTCGATGGCGACGGCTTGAGTGTTGGTTCTCGTCATTTTAAGGTTCTTTCGGAACGCGACCCCGGTGCCTTACCCTGGTCAGAACTTGGCGTTGACATCGTACTGGAATCAACTGGCCTATTTACGAAACGAGACGACGCATCCAAGCATTTGGCAGCAGGTGCTAGCAAAGTCATCGTTACGGCGCCCGCAAAAGGACCTGATGTAACGCTCGTTCTTGGTGTAAACGATGAGAAATATAACGCAACAGAACATCACATTATTTCTAACGCTTCATGTACAACAAACTGCCTGGCGCCTGTCGCAAAAATTCTTCACGAACAATTCAGCTTGCGTCGCGGTTGGATGACGACGGTTCACGCTTACACAAACGACCAAAAGTTACTTGATCTCCCTCATAGCGACCTACGGCGTGCACGGGCTGCTGCCGTCTCGATGATTCCGACAACGACGGGAGCAGCTCTCGCGGTTGGACAAGTACTCCCTGAACTCAAAGGGAAATTGGACGGGATTGCCATGCGTGTTCCTACACCGAATGTTTCAGTAGTTGACCTCGTCGCCGAAGTAGAAAAAACAGCCACGGCCGAACAAGTAAATGAGGCATTCGAATCAGCAGCAAATGGTCGACTCAACGGCATACTCTATTTGTCAAAAGACCCTCTCGTTTCGATCGATTTCAAAGGGAACCCACACTCTTCAATTGTAGACGCCGCCTATACAAAGGTAATGGATGGTAATTTCATTAAAGTTCTGTCGTGGTACGACAATGAGTGGGGATACTCGTCACGCTGCGTTGATTTGGTCAATATGATCGCCGAAAAAGGCTTTTAGTCTGTCGAACCGTGTCGAAACGCTCGATTTACGATCTGGACGTTAAAGGCAAACGACTCTTTATTCGCGTTGACTTCAACGTACCATTGAGCGCTGGTCAGATTAGTGATGACACACGGATCCGTTCCGCGGTTCCAACGATTCAGTATGCACT
>CAYFJM010000275.1:0-2942 GCA_964343415.1 uncultured Vicinamibacteraceae bacterium
TTTGGTTTACTAACCACGAGCCGGTGCCACCGGTCGTAGCAAGTGCGGAGGGTGGTAGCACGGAACCCGCGCCATCCATTGTGACTTCGGATCAGCAAAGTGAGTTTGAGCGTTATTGGGAGAGTCAGCCACGTGTCTCGATCGACCTGGGACGAGACATTAACACCGACGTATTAGTTACGGTGGTGAAATTCAACGATTACCAGTGTCCTGCCTGCGCCAACGCGCACCGAATTTATCAGCCGGTATTTCAAAAATATGAGTCAAGCCATCCTGGTCGTGTCAGACAAGTTACGCTCGATTATCCGCTTGACCCGACCTGTAATGATCAAGCACCTAATGGTCTACATCTTGGTGCATGTGCCGCGGCTGTGGCAGTGAGATTGGCTTCCACGCAAGGTGTCGATCAACGGGAAGCCATGGAGGAGTGGCTTTACGGTAATCAAGCGGGGTTGTCACCAGAGAACGTTGTCAATGCTCTTGACCAGGTTGTGGGGATTAGCGAAGCAGACTACACGACCGAATATGATCGGTTAATTAGTGAAGTTCGAATTGACATCGATCGCGGCAACGAACTTCCGGTTGAGGCCACCCCTACTTATGTCATTAATGGAGTGGTGATAAAGGGGAGCTTGGCCCCACAATATTTTGATGCAGCGATTCTGTACGAACTTGAGCAGGTTGAAGCGGTCACGGTTAACTGACTCGGATTAGTTGTCGTTGGCTGGAACTGCTGTTCAGCGAACGGGGTCTGGTAGTTTGTGTGTGCTCAACATAAAGTCCACGCATCGTAAAGAATTGATTGGTGGCGATCGCAACGTAAAGTCTGGCGCGCGCTGCAAACGTCTTTTCCGCTGTTGCAGTACGACAAAGCTGTGGCTGGTTGTCGATCCCGCCTGCTCCATGAGTGTTAAATCTAGTTAATATTCAGGAGTCTCCCATTGTTAATCTAGTGACACCAGTATGAGTTATCCAGTAGATATCGTTCTCTTGGTCGTTCTTGGGCTAGTGATTGGAAGTTTTTTGAACGTCTGCATCTATCGGTTACCTCGTGGTGAATCGATTGTTGCGCCGCGCTCACATTGCCCATCTTGTAAAGCGTTCCTTCGTTGGTTCGATAATGTGCCGCTGCTTGGGTACGTGATCTTGCGCGGACACTGCCGAGAGTGCAAGTCTGCTATCAATCCTGTCTATCCACTGGTTGAGTTATCGACTGCGATTCTTTTCGTTGTGCAGTATGCAGTCATTGAAAATTCTCCAGTTTCGGTTCTGGCTAGATTGTTTTTTGTCAGCCTAATGATTGTGTTGTTCGTTACTGATCTTCAGTATCGCGTTTTGCCTAATATAGTGACCATTCCCGGTGTGATTGTGGGATGGTGTTTTTCTTGGTTTGTGGCGCCAGGCTGGATAGATTCAAGTATTGGCATTGTCGCGGGCAGTGCGTTTCTAATCGTCATTTCAGAAACGTACTATCGAATTGTTGGTCGAGAAGGTCTCGGAATGGGTGACGTGAAAATGTTGGCAATGATTGGTGCATTTATGGGTTGGGAATTGATGCTATTTACGATGTTTATGGCTTCAACACTTGGTGTGTTGGTCTGGGTCGTACTTCTTGTATTCGGCCGAGGTGGTACAGGGTACTTACTCCCACTGGGATCTTTTCTTGCTATCTCGGCGACCGTAATGTCAGCAGTAGGTCCACTGATTTTGTCCTGGTGGTACACGACTATCTTGTTGTGGATTTCATTTTATTAAGCTAGGTGAATTTATGCTCGGTTGGTGCGCACTGGTAGGTTGCCAGACGGTGGGTCCATATTGAATCCCCGTACATTAGGGTGCTGTACCAACTACGCGTAGTGATTGCTTAAGCTCCTTTGGGGTTATGTCATCAACAATCACAGTTTTGCCAATATCTGTTGGCAAGACAACATGTAATCGTCCTTTCAACACTTTTTTGTCTCGTCCCATGATTTCGACAAGAGACTTTGCTGATAGATCACTGATGCATGGCAATGTTCCAAGCTCAGAAATTAGTGCTGCTAGCGCTTCTTGGTCGGCTTGTTTGAGTAGACCTCGTCGAGTTGCCAAGTCGGCGACGACAAGCATGCCGTAGGCGATAGCCTCACCATGCCTAAAGCGACGGTATCGAGTTGCTGCTTCGAGGGCATGCCCAGCGGTATGACCAAAGTTCAAAATCCGTCTTATATTTCCTTCGTATTCATCTTCTGACACGATGGAGGCTTTTATCCGACTTGACGTGGCGATAATGTGGACGAGCTCGGTTTGGTCAAGCGATAGAATTTTATTTAAATTGGTATTTAATCTTTGAAAGAGGTTTAGATCACGAATCATGCCGTACTTGATGACTTCGTACAGACCAGAACGAAATTCGCGCTGAGGTAATGTATTGAGGACAACCGGGTCACTGACAACGATACTTGGTTGGTAGAAAGCGCCTATCAAATTTTTTCCAAGGCGATGATTAACTCCGACCTTTCCGCCAATAGAGCTATCAACTTGAGCAAGAAGCGTTGTCGGAACATGGACAAGTCGTACTCCCCGCAGGTACGTAGCGGCCGCAAACCCAACCACATCGCCAATAACGCCACCACCGATGGCAATGATCGTTGTAGTTCGATCCGCTTGAGCCTCAATTAGTGCATCATAGATAGCGCCGACAGTTTTAACGGTCTTTGCACGTTCGCCATCTGGGATAAGAATGTTGTCGGTACGCCCGATGGATTTCGATATCGTGGGGCCGTGCGCGTCCCAGATTTTATGGCTTGAAACGACAAAACGTCTTCCAGTGGCTCCGGATTTACTGATTAAGTTACTGAGCTGTTTTAAGATTCCCGTACCAACGTGTACGTTGTACGGTTTCGACGAGGGACGGACACGGATTACGGTTGCTTTCATGCGCGGCTAGGATAGCACCACTTGGC
>CAYFJM010000276.1:0-2939 GCA_964343415.1 uncultured Vicinamibacteraceae bacterium
TATTGGAAAAAGCAGGCCACGCGGCCGCTGCAATTCACAGCAATAAGAGCCAAAGTGCCAGAACGCGCGCGCTCGCACGATTTCGAAGCGGAAAGATTGACATCCTCATTGCAACGGATATCGCTGCACGCGGGATCGATGTAGAAGGCATCAGCCACGTCGTCAACTTTGAACTACCTGAAGCCCCTGAAGACTACGTACATCGGATTGGTCGCACCGCCAGAGCTGGTAGCAGCGGCAATGCGATCTCCCTTGTCTCACCTCAAGAACATAAAAAATTAGCAGCTATCGAACGACTCATTCGAACATCAATCAAACGGGAACCAGTTGACGGATTTACAGTTGCCGCTGAGACACTAAAACTAAAAGCGGGTCGGAAGCCAAAACGTCACTCGGGACCCCCATCACAAGGAAAATTTCGCAGATCAAAAAAAGCAGAAGGCGCTAGAAAAGTCACAAAAACATCCTCACGCCCCGCCAAAAAGAAATCACAACGAAAAAAGAGACGTGGCAGCCGTCAAACGCGTCCGATGGCGACCACCGCTTAGCATTTGCCCTTTAAAAATATAGAGTAACGCTGAACCCTCAAGATACGCACGGTCCAAGGCTCGCCACCATTCTGGAACTCATCGGAGTCGCTTCTCGCAGGAGCCATTAATGTCCTCGTCGCTGTTTCATGTGCCGCACATACTCGGTCAGCTGTCGGGCGTGCTCGCATCGCGCTGTTTGTTAAAGGCCGCTAGCTCATTGCCCAGCCCTTCAAAAAAGCGTGCTTGCTCGGCTTCGTCAATCGTACTGATGGCCAGTAAATACATCGCGACACTCCCACACGCTGCTGCCGCCAGTGGGACATTGCTCTGGCTTTCGACCTCGACATGTTTCAAAATGCTACGTGCCAGCGCGCTAACTTGATCCTGCTCATTTGTCACATCGTTATCAGTCATTATGTGTCACCATCATATAGGCTCCTTCGTTATACCGGACTGCTGACGCAAACACCACCTTGCAAGAACTAACCGAACACTCCGTCTCCCGCGCCTTCCTCATGGGTCTTGCGCGCCCCGATCAGCCCGAACTTGTTGTCAACGAGAACCTCGACGAACTGGCTGAACTCGCTCGAAGTGCTGGCACCGTCGTTGTAGGAAGACATTTTCAATTTCGACGCGCTCCGGACGGAAGAACGCTCATTGGCCGAGGCAAAGCAAACGAGATCGGCAAAACCGCCGATGAGTTAGGTGCTAACGTCGTCGTCTTCGATGACAATCTGACGCCAAATCAAGTAAGAAATTTAGAAGAAGTTATCCCCTGCGCCGTCATCGATCGCAGTGCATTGATCCTCGATCTTTTTGTCAAACGGGCACGCACGCGCGAAGCACGCACCCAAGTCGAACTCGCACAACTTATGTATCAGTTACCGCGTCTGACTGGTCGTTGGACTCACCTGTCTCGCCAAGTTGGTGGCATCGGCGTTCGAGGCGGAGAGGGCGAAACCCAGCTTGAAGTCGACCGACGCCTGCTGCGGAACCGAATAAAACAGTTAAAGCGAGACCTGTCTAAAATCAAGAAAACGCGCGCGCTGCATCGTCGTGGGAGACGTGGCGAACCAGTCGTTGCGCTCGCTGGCTATACCAATGCCGGAAAGTCAACGCTCTTCAATTACTTGACCCGTGCTGGTGTCCAGGCCGAGGACAAGCTCTTTGCGACTCTCGACTCCAAGCTTCGCAAAGGGTCGCTTGGAGGCACAACAACCGCCATCTTCGTAGATACGGTCGGGTTTATTCGTAAACTCCCGCATCATCTCGTCGATTCATTTCGCAGTACGCTCGAAGAAATCAGCCACGCGGCTCTCGTCCTTCACATCGTCGACCGGAATCACCCACGGTGGCACGAACACATGGACGTTGGCAAGGCAGTACTTTCAGATCTCGGAGTCAACTCCAACCGAATTTTGCCTGTTTTCAATAAAACAGACCGATGCAACGCGGCCACTGGCGAGGTCAACGGTGGCTGGTCAATCTCAGCCAAAACTGGTGACGGTATTAAAGAGTTAAAGACCCACCTGCTCAATCGGCTCAACGGAAACGAACAGTAGGGACTGCCCCCACCTCAATCAAAACAAACCCATCAACGTCTCAGACTCGCTATAACCTCGATGTGCGCTGAGTTGGGAAACATATCGAACGCCTCAATATCCTCGACCGTATACCCAGCCTCGCCAAGCCGTTGCAGATCGCGTGCAAACGTCGCTACATCGCAAGACACATAGACAAGTGAGGATACTCGCCTCTGCACAAGCAGATCGAGAACATTTCGCCCTAACCCCGCTCTTGGAGGGTCAACGATGACCGTTCCTGAAATTACGTTCGAACTCCGTGATAGAAACTGCTCCACGGACGTCCCAATGACAGCAATATGTGTGCCGCTCGCATTCGTAACAAGATCCCTCCGGGCTGACGCATCTCGCTCGACCGCTGTAATGTTTTCAATCCCTAAACTCGCCAGGGCAACGGAAAACAAACCCACGCCCGCGTAGAGGTCAAGAACGGGATCGGTCGTGACGCGTCGACAGACTGACGTCACCAACTCGGAAAGCACATAGCGATTCCCCTGGAAAAACGATCGCGCATGTCGTGCAATCGATCCATGATGGGAGGCATCACCGTGCAAGAGCGATTCCACGGGATCGGAGATCGTAGGCGTCCCGGAAATAACTTTTATCTCGGCACTCCCTGGTTTTGAGCATGTCACGCCAGTCAGGGCGCAACCCCTTGTCCATTCAGCAACTAGCTTGGATGCTGACGGCGCTGCCAAATGAAAGTTCATTACCCGCATTTCTGCGTTCAGACTTTCGGCGAGGTCGACATGGGTCACACTGCGATACTTCGATCGACTGAGACGACGCCCAACCTGAGAAACGACGCGGTTCGCCTCGGGAAGCA
>CAYFJM010000277.1:0-2928 GCA_964343415.1 uncultured Vicinamibacteraceae bacterium
TTCGTGTTCGGTCGTCGCCTTGTAGTTGCGAGAAGCCGTGGGCTAGGGAAAGGTCAGCCATTGCCGGTCTATCGTCGCGGAGCCATGTTGATGCAGTTTCAAGCCACACGAGTCGATTTCGTGGATAGGTCCGTTTCAGCTGTTTCAGAAAGCGTTGAGCCTGCCCGTATTGGCGTTCGCGATTCAAGAGTAGTATCAAGGCAAATTGCGCCTCGGCCTGCGTTTCACCTGGGTACGCAGCGGCGTCTTGAACCAAGGTGATTGCCTCATCTTTTCCGCCATCAAATCCCACGAGGTAGGCCATCATGCGGAAGAGGCGTGGCATGATGGACACGACGTAGCGATAGATGCCGACCAGTAGTTTTGCATCATCACGCTTCGGGTTTAGCTCGAGGACTCGTTGGTGGGCGCTGTACGCACGCTTTGCGTAACGTAAAGCTCGAAAGTTTTGTCCTCGAATTGAGGCGCGGTAGGACGCAGCGAGGCCTAAGGCGATCCCGAGTTCATAGTGTGCGTCTGCGTTCATGGGTGCGACTTGTATTGCTGTTTCCGATAATGCAATTGCACGTTCAATATGATCTTCAAATAGTTGATCGAGTTCTTTGGGCGGAGGTTCAAGATCTCCGGTTGGGCGACTAACTGACCCTGTAAGGTAGTTGTCGACTAGGAGTGCGCCTCGGGAAAATAAGAGTTTCAACCAGACAACTGCAGCGAGCGAGCGATGAGTGGCTGGATTGTCCGGGTAGGCTTGAACCACTTCAGTCAATTTAGCAATTGCCGCCTCATGGTCGAGGTTATATGCCAGGTGAAAGCCTTCTGTCACGAGTGCGGCTGGTTCGGCAGCTATTACTGTCGAAGTAGATATGCACCAGTAGGCAACGAGAACAGTTACGAAATATGGTCGATAGGCCTGGGGCATTGGACGTCGGTATTCTTGTTATACATTTTGTCTGATACGAACGACGAAGTCACATTGTTAGTCCCGATCCGAAACTCGTTATCGAGACGCGTTAGACTTAGCTAACTTTCTAGGTATGCATCAGCGACTGCGGACCCTCGAACAGCTTGCAATCGGCCAACGAGGAGTTATTCGTCATATTGATTGTGATCGTCGGACCGGTTGTCGTCTCATGGAAATGGGGTTATTGCCTGGGACTCCGATAGAAATGGTCCGCCGTTCACCTCTTGGGGACCCTCTTAAAATTAGACTACGCGGATATTTATTGTCATTGCGCAAGTCGGAAGCTTCCAGCATCTATCTTGCGTCTGACGGCGAACCGGAGTCAGTTTTATCTGAAGTAACAGTCTTGCCCTGTTCGGAGCGAAAGACTGTCGTTCAAGGTACTGTCTCGCAAGGCACAGAAAATCGGGGGGTATCCCCTCGTGTGGTTGTTGCCGGTAATGCCAATGCTGGAAAGACGACTATTTTTAATGCCTTGACTGGATCTCGTGCGCAAATCGGTAATTACCCGGGAGTGACGGTTACTCGCTCATCCCGTGTAATCCAGTTGCCTGATCAGACAGAGGCTGAAATTGTTGACTTACCAGGAACCTATAGCCTGAGCAGCCATTCGCCGGATGAGCATGTAGCGGTCGATGAAATTTTCGGTCGGCAGCAGAAGCAGACTATGCCTGCCACGGCTGTTGTGGTGGTTGATGCGTGTGCTCTTGAGCGTGGTCTGTATTTGGCGTTACAAATTATTGAAACGGGTGTTCCTGTTGTTATTGCACTAAACATGATCGATGAAGCTGAGGCTAGTGGCTTCGCTGTCGATCCTGACAAATTAGCATCTTGGTTGGGTGTGTCAGTTGTACCAATGGTAGCTTCGAAGGGAACCGGTCTTGAGGAATTACGTCAGGCCATTACAGTTACCATTCGTCAAGCCCCTCAAGAGGCCGTAACACAGGGTTACTTTTCAAAGGCAGTTGAACAGGCGGTTGAAGAGATTGAGCAATCTTTTGATAAAACCAGTTACATAGACACGCCTGCAGTTCGCCGGTCATGGGCCATGTGGTCACTTCTGTCGTATGACACGGATGATGAAGAAGTGACCAAGACTCTTCCGGTTTCTACTCGTCAGACGATAGAAGCTGTTCGGGAACGGGCTCGAGGAGCAGAAATTAATCTGGACTACGATGTGATTGCTGCACGCTATCACTTGATCGAACGTGTCGTTGGGGATGCTCGGCAAGTGGTCCGAGAAGTTGGTCGATCGTGGACTGACCGTATTGACAGTATCTTGACTGACCGTGTCTACGGGGTATTGGTATTTGCAGTCGTGATGTGGATGCTGTTTGAATCGATTTTCAGTTGGTCTGATCCCTTCATCGGAATGATTGAAGATGCCACAGCAGCGTTTCAGAGAATGGCTATAGCTCTCTTACCGATAGGACCACTGCAAGATTTGGTTGTGAATGGTGTCATTGCGGGCGTTGGTAATGTTGTGGTGTTTGTGCCTCAAATTGCATTGCTATTTGTTTTTATTGCATTTCTCGAAGATCTCGGATATTTGGCTCGTGTCGCATTCATTATTGATCGACTTATGGGCCAAATTGGTTTGCATGGAAAAGCTTTTGTTCCGATGCTGTCAGGGTTTGCCTGCGCGATTCCAGCGGTTATGGCTACGCGAACTATTGAGAGTCGGCGTGACCGTTTGATTACGATGCTTACGTTGCCGATGGTGTCGTGTAGTGCGCGGTTACCGGTCTACGCGTTGGTTACGGCAGTCGTTTTTGCCGGAGAGCCTCGACTCTTTGGTCTGTTTAGTGTGGGCGCTGTGGTGCTATTTGTCATGTATGCCCTTTCTGTTTGTGCCACGCTCGGTGCGGCAACTGTGCTCCGGCGAACAGTTCTTGACGGGCCGCGACTGCCGTTGGTGCTTGAGTTGCCGCCGTATCGGGTCCCGGTCTGGAGTAACGTGCTGCTTG
>CAYFJM010000278.1:0-2925 GCA_964343415.1 uncultured Vicinamibacteraceae bacterium
CGTTGCGGAGCAGAATGCACCCAGTGCAGTACGCAGCGAACCTCTTCCAGCCGGTGGCAACGTAGGTGCCTACAATAGTTACTGGACCGAGCAGGGAACGAGAATCGTACCGACGGGACGAACGTCGCTCATCACAGACCCGCCGAATGGCCGACTTCCACAACTGACATCCGAAGCACTAGCCAGGATTACGTCGGATGAGAACCGCCGGGTGTTCGACGCACGAGAAGGATTAGCCCCTGCCCATGGCCCCGAAGATATGGGACTCAGTGAACGGTGTTTGTGGTACCGGGGGATCCCAACATTTCCTACTGGTTATAACAACAACTACCACATCGTTCAAAACCCTGACTTCATAGTAATTCTCCAAGAACATATTCACGACCTACGGGTCATAACCCTGGACGACCGACCACACCTACCACCAAATATTCAACAATTTGCTGGAAGTTCCCGTGGACGCTGGGAAGGAGACACACTTGTTGTCGAAACAACGAATCTAAGAAGCCCATTCATTCGGCGCTGGAGTCGACCGGAGCACTCATTATCACGTGGCGACCTCAGTGAAGAGGTGCATGTGCTTGAACGGTTCAGACGAATCGGACCCGATACACTCGACTACCAATTTACCGTCACCGATCTCAACACCTGGACACAACCGTGGAGTGGGTCACTACCATGGGCACGCGTTGAAGGTCCGATGTTTGAATTCGCGTGCCATGAAGGCAACTACGGCATGACCAATATGCTGGCTGGTTCTCGTGCAGATGAACAAGCGGTGGATCAAGGACGTAACTAGGTTGAAACACACAAAACGCCGACCAGGTTTAAGTTCTCTTGACTACAATTGACGAACTGACTCTTTTCGTCGCGGTAGACGCACTGCCCGCGCCATAACAACTACTTGATCAACGACGCGTACTCCGTGCTTATTACTGATCCCTGGTTCTACCTCGCATCAACCATTGCCGTCTTGATTGTTGGCATTGCTAAAGGTGGGCTCGGTGGTGGAATCGGAATTGTTGCCGTTCCTCTCATGTCCATGGTCATTAGCCCCTTGCAGGCGGCCGCCATTCTATTGCCACTCCTCATGGCGATGGATGCACTCGCGCTTCGCGCGTATTGGCGCCAATGGAACTGGCAATACCTCGAAGTTCTAATTCCAGCAGCGCTCGGTGGCACCGTCATCGGTTTTTTTACGGCGCAATACATTTCTGTGACTGGACTGCGCGCGTTGGTCGGCATCGTAGCGTTAGCGTACGCACTGCAATATTTCTTACCGATTACCAATACCCACTCAAAAACCACAGAAAGACGAAGTGCGATGTTTTGGGGTGCCACGGCCGGATTTACCAGTTTTTCGATTCACGCTGGTGGTCCGCCACTCCAAGCCTACTTGTTGCAGCAACGCATGGACCGAACAACCTTTCAAGCAACGGGCGTCCTCTTTTTCTTCGTGGTCAACTGGTCTAAGGTCTTACCGTATGCATGGCTGGGGCAATGGAATGTTGATACGCTGCTGACCTCGCTCGTCTTACTTCCCATGGCGCCGATTGGTGTCTCTCTCGGTCGCCACTTACACCAACGAATCAATGATGCGATCTTTTTTGGCGTGATACACGGCTCCCTCTTCCTGATCGGGATCAAATTGCTCTACGACGCGGTCATGAGCTCTTAACGAGAAGTCTCTGCCATAATCGAATGCATGCGACTCCTGTTTTTCATAAATCTCTGGCTTCTTCTCGGCTTACTGTCCGTTACACCCATAGCGCAGACCGTCACTGAACAAATCGCGGAAGCAACACTCGCCGCACCGGAACCACTGCGTGACGGAGCACGGGTAATTGTCCGGGATGCCGAAGGGCAACCGACGATTCTCCGTGCGGGAACGAATTCGTTGGTCTGTGAACCCGACGGGCCACAACCGGGCTTTGGCGTCGAGTGCTACCACCGTAGCTTTCAACCAGTTATGGACTGGACGTACCGCCGCTTAGCGGAAGGGGCACGCACCTACCGTGAAGCGTATGCTGATGGCGGTCCAGAAGCCGATATTAATGCCGGCGCAATGCAGTACGCACTCATCGGCTCGACACAAGAGGATGCAGTGGCAACAATGTCAATCAAATTGCCGTATGCGACGGCCGAATCTACGGGACTGCCCACTGAAGAACGCAGCAATGGGCCCTGGCTCATGTGGGCAGGAACAGCAGCTGCGCATATTATGTTCGCAACAAAACCACCGGGCGTACCGGACGAGTACCCTGGGCGCTGACATCGTGCAATGTTGTATCCATCGCCTTGGCCGACGCTCTACCTGGTGGCACCATGGCATCACAGTGGGATTGGTGTGTTTCCTTGGTGTCAGTGGTTGTAGCGAACTTTCGTGGGAAGACTATATGGCGGCGGCGCACGACGCCGTCCAAGACAACCGATACCAAGAAGCAGAACTCTTTTTCCTGACCGCCGCAGACTTAGCGGACTACTTTGAGCAGAACGACCTCAGACGAGCGGTTACTCTAAATAATCTCGGAAACTTATTTGTTCTCGACGATCGTTTTGTTGAAGCCGAAGAACTATTTCACAGAGCCACACTCATCATTGAACATGTCCAGGGATCACACCACCCCGATCTTGCAACACAATTTGACAACGTCGCACGACTCTATGCACAACAAGCCATTTATTCGGAAGCCGCTTTACTCTTCGAACGTGCCACGATAATTCGCGAAGCAGAATTCGGCCTTGACCACTTAACAACCATTGAAAGTATGAGTGGCCTTGCGAGAAGTTATTACCACCAAGGTTTTCATAGTGAAGCCGAAGCACTGTATGAACGGATCATCCCTGTCCTTGAAGACGAACTAGATGCAACCAATATCAGACTCGCGGATGTGTACGAGGAGTATGCAGGGGTACTGCGGGCGA
>CAYFJM010000279.1:0-2899 GCA_964343415.1 uncultured Vicinamibacteraceae bacterium
ATAAGTGTTCAACGGTACCGACCGATGCCGCATCTTGGGCCAACCCGGTTGCATAGTTCATCCCGGCTATTCGCTCAGCAGTAGCCGAGACCTCTAACCCGTCAAGGTCAAGTCTCTTGAACCGAATGCCGTGATTTATCGGTGCCGGTTTCAATCTGAGTCGTACTTTCCGACCAGAGTGGAGTCCAATCCCAGAACAAGATACGGACCGCCTGAGTGTGCGCTGTAACGCCATCTTATACTCGAAAACCCTAATGTAGCAGTAACTGTTCCGAAACCATAATGGTTAGCACTCTCTAGTTTCGGAACAAACGTTAACCTAGCAAGGCCTTGTTATGCAAATATTTACGGATTATTGACTTGAATAATTACTGTCGCTTCTTCAAAGAATAAAAAGAGAAAACCTTATGTGGGAAAATATCGCCAATTTTTTGGTCATTTAACAGACAAATAGTTAATTTTGCAGGCAACCCTTTAAATATTTTCCTGTCTCTGATTTCTCGTATTTTGAAATTTTTTCTGGTGTGCCTTGCATAACCACGGAACCACCCTCGTCACCTCCACCTGGGCCTAGATCAACAACATAATCGGCAGTTTTTATGACATCCAGATGGTGCTCTATGACCAACACTGTATTACCCTGGTCCACCAACAGGTTAAGTACATCTAATAAGCGTCGAGTGTCTTCTAAATGAAGACCCGTCGTTGGTTCATCCAGAATATAAAGAGTCCTCCCCGTACTCCTTTTCGAAAGTTCCTTTGCCAATTTCACCCGCTGGGCTTCTCCACCACTCAGCGTCGTCGCCGACTGGCCTATGGCGACGTATCCGAGGCCAACTTCTTGCAACGTCCGTAACCTGCTTTCGATCAACGGAAAGTTCTCTAGCAATGGCTTTAATTGATCAACCGTAAGCTCAAGCATCTCTGCAATAGAAACACCTCGATACTTAATCTCCAACGTTTCTCGGTTATACCGCCGCCCCTTGCAGTGTTCGCAAGTCACATAAACATCTGGCAAGAAATGCATCTCAATCGCTATGACGCCATCACCCTGACAAGCTTCGCAACGCCCCCCTTTGACATTGAATGAAAACCGACCGGGGCGGTAACCTCTCGCACGTGCATCTGGAAGCATCGAATAAAGATTTCGAATAAACGCAAACAATCCAGTGTATGTAGCCGGATTTGATCTCGGTGTTCGACCTATTGGCGACTGATCAATTTGAATGACTTTATCGATTAAATCAATGCCCTCTATATGTTTGTGTTGCCCTGGAATATCAGTCGCACGATAAAGTTTTCTCGCTAACACACGGTACAAGATATCGTTAACCAACGTGGACTTCCCTGACCCACTTACGCCGGTAACAGCAGTGAACAAACCAATCGGTATGCTAACGTCGATATTCTTGAGATTGTTGGCCTTCGCTCCACGAATGGTCAAACGGCCCTTTCTAGAGACACGACGCTTTTGAGGTAACGGGATCATCCGGTCTCCACAAAGGTAAGCGGCCGTAAGGGAAACCTCTCCTTTTCTTCTAAGTTCGTCTGGAGTACCTTGAAAGATCACATTTCCACCATGTTCGCCAGCTCCAAGCCCAAGGTCAACAACGTAGTCTGCTGTACGAATGGTTTCCTCATCGTGCTCAACAACCACGACTGTATTTCCAAGGTCACGAAGACGTGCCAATGTTGATAAAAGTAACTGATTATCACGTTGATGCAACCCAATCGAAGGCTCATCGAGTACATAAAGAACACCGGTTAATTTAGATCCGATTTGTGTAGCCAACCGTATTCTCTGTGCTTCGCCACCTGACAATGTTGAGGCAGATCTACCAAGCGCTAGATACCCAACTCCTACATTGTGCAAAAATCTAAGTCGATCACGAATCTCACGAAGCACTCGATCGGCAACAAACGCTTCTCGCTCGCTCAGCTTTAGTTGCTCAAACTTTTGTAAAACTTCTGAAATCGGCAACTTAACGTAATCTGCTATCGACAAACGACCAACCTTTACCGCTCGACTCTCCGGTCGAAGCCGCTCACCATCACATGCACAACACGGCCGTACCGATCGGTATTGTTCCAGCGCTTCTTGAGTCGACCATGAACCCTCGTCATAACGCCGGCGAAGATTCGGGATGACACCTTCAAAATCTTTACCAAAGCGATCGACTTGTTTAGTCTTCTTACGCACGCCAGAGCCAGCAGATTCTCCCATTTTCCGGTTCATAGCAGCGCCAAACATAAGCAAGTTACGCAAACGTCTCGGAAGTTTTCTAAAGGGCAACTTCAAATCGATATCGAACTTCGCTGAAAGCTTGCCGAGGGCGTACTTCGCGTCCTTGTCCAGCTTGCGATCGCCTGACGTCCACGGTCGAATTGCTCCTTCAATAAGTGCTAACGATTCATCAGGTACAATTCGGATCGGATCAAAATCTTCAACAATTCCAAGCCCCTGACAATCTCGACACGCGCCATGTGGTGAGTTAAATGAAAACACCCTAGGAGTCATTTCAGGGACATTAATTCCGCATTCAACACAAGCCAGTCGGCGTGAAAACAAGCGATCGCCTCCACCCTGAGTATTGATAATCACCACATCATCAGACAGCGATAAAGCTAATTCAATGGACTCACCCAAGCGCCGTTCCGCGCCCGAACGAATCAACAAACGGTCAACGATTACGTCAATCCAATGGTTTTTCCGTCGGTCTATATGGACTTCATCTTCAAGTGTTAGGAGCACGCCATCGACCCGAACCTTCGTGAACCCTTTTGCTCGTAATGAGGCAAGGTCTTTCTTAAACTCTCCCTTTCTCCCCCTAACGATTGGCGCGAGAACATTGATACGCTCTTCGATCGGTTCGGTCATAATTGTCTCTACCATGCGCTC
>CAYFJM010000280.1:0-2885 GCA_964343415.1 uncultured Vicinamibacteraceae bacterium
CGCCGGACTGTGGCTCCGGATGTTGCGGGTTCAATCCCCGTCACTCACCCCATTTTCACCATACCATCCAGTAATAGATCTGGCAGTACCGACTCCCCCCGGGAGAACTTAGACAGCTACCACGAAACGTTTCATCATCACCTCATAGCGCACTATACTTTCGCCCCATGCCTACTCGTGTTCATAAAGCACTTGCTGACTCACCGAATATTGTGTTTCCCGGAGTCTATGACGCACTGTCGGCAAAAATAGCTGAGCATGCCGGGTTCCAACTCGTTTTTGTGTCTGGATACGCGGTTTCAGCGACATTGATCGGAGAACCCGACTTCGGTCTTCTTACTCAAAGTGAGGTCATCGAGCGTGCTCGTCAGATTTGTCGAAGCATCAATATTCCTGTGATTGTCGATGCAGATACCGGATATGGCAATCCACTAAATGTCATCAGAACCGTAGAGGAACTTATCGATGCCGGTGCCGCAGGCTGCTTTCTAGAAGACCAACAATGGCCGAAAAGGTGCGGTCACATGCGTGGGAAAAAAGTTATTCCAAAAGATGAATACCTCAACAAGATTCGTGCAGCAGTCGATGCCAAGCAGGACGCTGATTTTTTTGTCGTTGCCCGCACGGACGCTATTGCAGCTCTCGGTATCGACGCCGCTATTGAAAGGGCTGAGGCGGCAAAAGCCGTTGGAGCAGATGCAACATTTATCGAAGCGCCTCGTAACCTTAATGAACTCAAAGAAGTCGCTCGCCGTGCGCCAAAACCAACCGTGGCGAACATGATCGAGCAAGGTCGAACACCAGTCCTCCCACAACAGGAACTTGCCGATCTCGGCTTTCAACTCATTCTCTATCCTTTGACTGGTCTCTATGCCTCCGCGAAAGCGCTTGAGACCGTCTACACCCACCTCCAAACCAACGGCACGACGGCCGGGCACGAGGATCAATTGCTTCGTTTTGAACGATTCAACGACCTCATCGGCGTGAACCAAAAATACGCTGAAGCAAATAAATACGACAAAAAAGAAGACTAGCTTCCCCCCCAAGACCAACGATATAATCTCGCTCCCTGCTGCACGACACGGAGGTAACACGTGAAAGTTCCTGTCAGTATCACGGTCAACGGGCGACTCTATGAACGCGAGGTAGAGCCACGCCTTTTATTAGTCCACTTCATCCGGGACTTAGGGGCACTTACCGGTACAAAAGTTGGTTGTGACACTAGTCAGTGTGGTTCGTGTACCGTCCTGCTTAATGGCGTCTCTGTAAAATCGTGTACCACGCTGACAGTTCAAGCCGACGGTACCGACGTCACAACAATTGAAGGACTTGCCAACGGAGATGTGTTGCATCCACTCCAGGAAAGCTTCTGGAATAAACATGGTTTGCAATGTGGTTTCTGTACGCCCGGCATGATCATGGCGTCCCACGAACTACTTCGGTCTAATGCAGACCCGAGTGACACCGAAATTCGTCACGGCCTTGAGGGAAATATGTGTCGGTGTACCGGTTACCAAAACATCGTACGCGCTGTTCACGATGCAGCTGCAGCAGGGAAACAATCATGAGTGCGCGCATCTTTGGATCTGGCATTCGCCGACGAGAAGACCCCCGACTGATCACAGGCAGTGCTACCTATACCGACGACATCACATTGCCCGATATGGCGTACGCAGCAATGTTGAGAAGTCCGCATGCTCATGCCACGATCAAGAACATTGATACAAAAGCCGCGGTAGCTGCTCCTGGCGTGGTCGCTGTCTACACCGGGGCTGACATTGAAGGTCAACTAGAACCCGTGCCTTGCGCTTGGCTGTTACCTGACTCAGATCTAAAGATTGCCGGATACCCCTGTATTGCGAAAGACGTAGTTCGTTACACTGGTGACATCGTCGCTGTCGTCGTGGCCGACAACCGTTATCAAGCCTACGATGCCCTCGACTTAATCGAAGTGGACTATGACCCACTGCCAACCGTCATCAATCCTAAAGCGGCCGCAAAAGCTGATGCTCCGCAATTGCATGACGACATTGAAGGCAACCAGGCCTTTCACTGGACCGTGACCGGTGGAGACGTTGATGCTGCGTTCGCTGAGGCAGAAACGAACGGCATCATCATTAAAGACCGGATCCTCCAGCAGCGTCTAATTCCGAACGCCATGGAAACAAGGTCCGCCGTGGCCCAGTACAACCGTGCATCTGGTGAACTTACTCTCTGGAGTACAACCCAAAACCCGCACATTGCACGTTTCCTCTGTTCAGTAGTGACGGGTGTCCCCGAAGACAAGCTTCGTGTTATTGCGCCAGAGGTTGGCGGCGGTTTCGGAAGCAAAATTGCGGTCTATCCAGCAGATTTTCTGACCATTTTTTGCTCCAAATCATTAGGGCGTCCCGTGAAATGGACCGAAACCAGAAGTGAAAACTATCAGGCAACAACACATGGACGAGACCATGTGCAAGACGTCGAACTCTCAGCAACAAAAGAAGGGGAAATCACCGGCCTCCGTTGCACTGTGTATGCCGGAATGGGAGCCTACCTTTCAACAGCGGCGCCGGGGATCCCCACAATTCTTCATGGATTAATGCTATCCGGTTGCTATACGGTACCGGCCGTCAAAGAAGACGTCTACGGTCTCTACACAAACGGAGTTCCAGTCGAAGCCTATCGAGGCGCTGGGCGTCCGGAAGCAACCTTCATGCTTGAAAGGCTGATTGACGTCCTTGCCGCGAAACTCAATCTAGACCCAGCCGCTGTGCGACAGAAAAACTTTATTCCAAAGTTTGATGACGGGCATGATGTTGTAACTGGCTTGACCTACGATAGTGGTGACTACCCCGGAGGTCTAACAAAGTTACTTGAACACACCGACTACAAAACGCTGCGAG
>CAYFJM010000281.1:0-2883 GCA_964343415.1 uncultured Vicinamibacteraceae bacterium
TGGCGGATACTGATGGGTTGTCCAGTGCGCAAGAGGTCGTAGTCGATGGTGTCCTCGACCTCCGCCGGTTCCCAGGGCATGGTCGTTTCTGGGTTGATCTGAGCGTCCGGATTGCCGAGCGTGTATTTGTTGTAGAAGAGTACGGTTGTGATGAGGTCTTCGAAGATGCCATTGTGCATGTAAGGACCGGTCACAGCAACGTTCCGTAAACTGGGTACCCGAAACTTTCCGGCAAGCGTTGTGTCAGTAACCGCGGGATTTTGCAGCAGTCCGGTATCGGCGTATACGGACGAGAGCTGGTTGCGTTGCCGTGCGAAAGTGTTTTTGGGAAGTCCGATGTTGCGATACCGATGGTCGGTAAACGGCTCTTCTTCTGTGAACTCGTTTGTGTTCAATAAGTGGCAGCGGTGACAGTTCGTGAGTTGTGAAAAGAAGAGCACGCGCCCAAGTTCTTCTTCGCGAGTGAAATCGTATAGGCCGTTGAGATACCTGTCGTATTTGGAGTCGAACGGCGCGAAGGTCGCTGTTTGTTCGAAGGCTGCAATGCTTTCGATGACGGCCTGAAAGGCGCTCTCAGGATTTTCGAAGACCAAATTGCCATAAAGATTTTTCAATGTCGTCACATGCGATGGATTTTCTTTGACACGTTCAACAACGGTCGCAATGTCTGGCATCGCCATCTCAAGAGGGTTGGTGAAGGGTTCGCCTAACTGCTCGATGAGTGTCGATGCGCGACCGTCCCGGAAGAAGCCACCAACATAGTCGCCGTTGGCAGAACGGTAAAATGCTGGAATAAGAAAGGCGTAGGTGAGCGAGGGAGCATTTCGGTCGCCGAGTGAAACGCCATCGTCTCCGAGGGACACGGCCCCCGAAACGTTGTTGTTTCGACCGTCGGAGTACGCAATGTTTGGGTCGTGGCAGGTTGAGCAGGACTGGTTACGACGAAGAGAGAGGTTCGTATCAGAAAAAAGCGCTTGGCCGAGTGCCTCTCGTTCGTCCGCAGCGGAGGTAAAATGACAGACGAGCAGTATGAGGGCAGTTAACAGACCGGTTGGGCCTTTACGAGTACGCAGTCCTTTAGAGTGCATTGCAATGCCCTGACCGCTCAACAAGCGTGTTGCGTTTCTTTGGGCAGTATACATCGGCAACAAGGTCGTTCGACTGGCGTGCTATAGCGGTCGATTCGGGTTCATGATCGAGCGCCACATGTGGGCAACAGGGCTACCATCGTAGCCGAGTCCTTCTTTGGGTTGTTTGAACTGTCGCCTGATGATGTCCTCGAATTTGTCGATGGTGACCTCTTCGGCGTCGGGATCGAACGCGTACTGATCGTTAATCGTGATCAGGCGGGCTTCCATGTAATAGCGGTGTTTACGAGCGAAGTCGTGGGCCGCCTTGATATAAGCATCTGGTTCGTAGTCGACACCAAAGATTCGGTTGTACATCTCGGGGTATTCGTAGCCAGCCTCAAGGTCTGGAAAAAAGCGAAGGGCCTGATGGTATCGAATGCCCCAACTCACACGTTCGTCAACGTATGGTTCAAAGAGTTGCGCGCCCCAATAGCCGTGGTCAGCCTTCATGAGGTTTTGCGTCACATCGTGCAGCAAGCACGCGAATACTGTCCGCTCGGGTTGTCCGGTCTTTAGCGCGTAGTTTGCACTCTGCAATACATGGCGCGCAGGGGCAAAGCGTTGAAGGAAAAAGTCTCGCAACGTTGCGTTTTCTGGCATTGCATCGAACGTTTTGTCTGTTGGTCTGAAAAGGTTGCCAGTGCCCAGAGGGGTGACGAGGGTATCTGCAACAGGTTGTCCAGGCTGGCCAAACTTGGGGGGGTGGTCTAGCTGGTGAGTCATGTAGTGTTCGAGGGCTTCAGCCCGACCTTCATGAGACATTGCGGCGACGGCGCTGGCACCGCCGACTGACGCGATAAATGCTCGTCGATCAACTTTCATGCTCTCCCCCTATCGTAATCCGGTGTCTATCGGGTGCGATAGACGTCAAGCTATTCGTAAAGGGTTGAAAAGTCAACGCTCCAATCGTTCGGCGGTTCCAAGTGGCGTTGAAGACATCGAAATCAATCGACGAGTCAGAACTCAAGAACGGAGCACTGTAGTGTTTCAAGATCTGGAGCGGTGTATTCACTTAGGGACATGATCGTGATGGCAGGTCAGGAGCATGACCGAACCAACGAGCGCTGTTACGGTGAACGCAAGCCCAAAAATCACTTCGCTGACGATGTTTGACCATAGTGTTGGCCCCGCCGGCGTCACGTACACTGCGCTCCATTTCACTATGCCAAATAGCATCAGCGTATCGAGGATTCTGGTGCCAAATGTGACGATGGCCCATATACAGATCCAGAAGTTCTCCTTCTTGAATGCCTCACTCTTTCGGTTTGAAGACATCCAACACTGAACCGTGAAAAAGAGTCCTGCGAGGAAGCCCAGAATATCCAAAATCCACGCGGTGACTCCCCAGTCGAACCCATCCACGGCGCAGGTGACAATCACCGTGACGATATGGAAAAACACGAAACAGCTTCCTAGTAGAGCCGCTACGCCGATAAATCGATGGCCCACGGTGATTATCGGAGCCTTAAACAGCCCAATGCCGCTAACAATTTCTTGTGATGCCATTTGTTGCGAAGTGAATCTTCTAATTTGACGAAGTCGGTCGCTTCAGAATGGCAACTACCTCATCGCCACCGAACGCTGTCGAGGACACGGTCACGCCGACGAATTCAAATCCATCGCGTCCGGCTTCACGGAGTTCGTCCTGCATCGTCGATCTGATTCTGCTTGGGAGCGCCCGCTCTTGTGGTGCTGTTCACGAGTCCCATGAGGGGTCATTCATGATCAGTGTCGCTGCCCCGAAAGTGGTACG
>CAYFJM010000282.1:0-2866 GCA_964343415.1 uncultured Vicinamibacteraceae bacterium
TTACGATGGTACCTACACGCGATGATGCGTGGGTGTTATTGAAAGAATTTACGACTGGTGAGAGCCTTGTAAAGCATGCATTGGCTGTTGAAACAGCAGTGCGGGGCTATGCTGGAGTGTTTGGTGAGGATGAGGACGCCTGGGGGATTGTCGGTCTGCTCCACGATTTTGATTACGAGCGGTGGCCCGATCCGACAGACCATCCGTTTAGAGGCGCGGAGATCCTGGAAACGCGAGGCTATCCGGACTATATGATCCGTGCGATCTTGTCGCATGCTGACTACAGCGGAGTTCAACGAGAATCGCGGTTGGAGCATACGCTGTTTGCGTGTGATGAATTAGCTGGGTTTATCACTGCGGCGTCACTCGTTCGACCGAGCAAGAGTGTTCTAGACCTTGAAACACGTTCGGTAAAGAAACGTATGAAGGACAAAGCATTTGCACGAGCGGTAAGCCGTGACGATCTTCGTCAAGGGGCCGAGGAACTGGATATCCCGCTTGAAGAGCACATCACGAATGTTATTGGCTTTTTGCGTGGTCGTGCGGAACTTCTTGGTTTGCGAGGCAATTTATAGACACATGGTGGGTAAGACTGACCACATTTTTTTCTACGGGACATTGATGCGGACGTTTCCGCTTCGTGCGCGTGTCGGCATTGATGGTTGGTTGGAATATGTCGGAGATGGGCGAGTGCCTGGCCTGCTCTTTGACCTTGGCACTTACCCAGGATTAGTCGCTGACGCTTGCAGCGAAGTACGTGGAGAAGTCTATAGAATCCTTAGCCCAGCTAAATTGTTTAACCGAATTGATCCGATTGAAGATTATCGTGTGATGGCTCCCAGCAATGGGCAATACATTCGACAAACGATGGACGCGACATTAGACGATGGACGTGCAATAACCGTTTGGTGTTACGTTTATAATCACCCGCTGCCATTATCGGGACGGATTGAGGACGGTGATTACCGGCACTATGTCAAGCCCTAACGTAATGTTGTCGTAAGTGTTGTTCTAGACTGGGCGATGTTTGGTGTCGGTGTCTCTTTGCTATGATCTAATCCCGCGTACAACATTATTACGAGTGACATAAACCTTTGGCTTATCAAGTAATCGGTGTCGTCGGGTGTGGTCTTATGGGATCTGGGATTGCTCAGGTATCTGCGCAGTCTGGTTATCGCACGTTCGTTCATGATGTTGATGAAGAGACTGTCCGAAACGGAATACGTCGGATCGAGGACTCTTTAGAGACAGGTGTCGAGCGAGGCAAGTTGTCGGCTGTGGTTAAAGATTCGGCGATGTCAAATCTTATTGGGACGACAGGTCTCGAAAAAATGAGTGAGTGTGATCTGGTTATCGAGGCTGTTGTGGAAGACCTTGCTGCGAAGCAAAAAGTGTTTTCTGCGCTCGAATCCATCGTTGCGAAGGAGACAGTATTTGCCTCGAATACTTCGTCTCTCTGTATTGCGGAGATGGCAGCTACCACGAGTCGGCCTGACCGTTTTATCGGACTTCATTTTTTTAGTCCGGTGCCGGTAATGAAGCTAGTTGAGGTCGTTCGGGGACTTGCGACCAGCGATGAGACCTACGATCACGTTGTTGCGTTTAGTGAAAGTCTTGGAAAAGAACCGGTAACTGCTCCGGACAGACCGGGTTTTATCGCGAATAGGCTGTTAATCCCATATCTTCTCGATGCGGTTCGAGCCTATGAGGGTGGCGTCGGCACGATCGAGGATATTGATCAGACCATGTCACTGGGCTGTGGGCATCCGATGGGGCCTTTTAAACTGCTTGATTTTATTGGACTGGATACAACGTATTACATCGCGAAAATTATGTACGACGAATATCGTACGTCAAACTATGCACCCCCTCCATTATTGAAGCGGATGGTGCTTGCTGGCAGACTTGGGCGAAAAAGTGGTCATGGGTTTTACAAGTATTAGGTTGTTTCGATCATGAATAAAGACCGTGTAAAAACTGCGATAGAGGTATTACTTGCTGAGATTGGTGAAGATGCCGAGCGAGACGGACTTGTAAGGACGCCTGAACGAGTTTCAAAATCACTGGAGTTTTTGACGAGTGGCTACAGTCAGGATATTGAAGCTGTCTTAAACGGCGCGCTCTTTTCTGTTGATTACAGCGAGATGGTCATCGTAAAAGATATTGATTTTTATAGCCTATGTGAACATCATTTGCTGCCATTTTTTGGTAAGTGTCATATTGCATATCTTCCACGCGACCGCGTTGTTGGTTTGAGTAAGATTCCGCGTCTCGTTGATGTATTTAGTCGCCGATTACAGATACAAGAGCGTTTGACTAACCAAATTGCACAAGTCATTGAGGAAACATTGAAACCGTTGGGTGTCGGGGTGGTAGTCGAAGCAACGCATCTTTGCATGTTGATGCGGGGAGTTGAGAAACAGAACTCATTTGCTCTGACAAGCGCTATGTTGGGTGCTTTTCGAGACGATGCGCGTACGAGAATGGAGTTTTTGGAATTACTGAAGCTTCGTGGCGATATGCGAGCAGCATTTGACCCCGCAAGGATTTCTGAGAGAAACGACGGCGGATAATTGGTATGAGTCAAAAAAGAACAGGAGTCGTCGTCCTTGTTGCATGTCTTCTGTTTCCTGGAATGACAGCAGCACAGGAAAGAAGTTCTGATCCAGTGGAGGTTCATTGCCCGGCGGTGTTGGGTGTCGGAGTCAATACAGATCTCGCTTTTTGTGACATCTTGATTCAATACGAGGCAGGGCTTGGTGCACGAGTAGTGTTGCCGGTTCGCCAGGGTGAAGCGACCGTTTCATTTAATCTTCATAATCGACACACCTACTCCGAAGATGAGGTCGAGGCGGGGCGTGCGTTC
>CAYFJM010000283.1:0-2864 GCA_964343415.1 uncultured Vicinamibacteraceae bacterium
CGGCCGTCTACCTGCAGTTTGTCAACTTCTGTTTCAAGGATGTTCCCGATTCGTTTAAGTCGCTCAAGTGGTGAGATGATTTCAAGCAAATTTTGTTTCTCTTCAACGCCAACGACCAGATGGGACGCGATCGTATCACCGAGTTTGCTGGGATCGTCGACTCGGACAGCCGCGATCATTGCGTCATATTGGAGGTTATTGGAAAGTTTGACGTACTGTTCAAAGAGTGAAACCACCTTACTCATGGTGCCTTCGGTCTCTTCGCTTGGCTCGGTAGGAATTGCAACGATCTTAGCTACGACACGACTGAAGCCTTTATCTTCTTTCCACTCAATTGTCCGGGCACGTTCGACACCTTCTACTAATACCTTCACATTGCCGTCAGGGAGGCGAAGGCTTTGAACGATATTAGCCACACACCCCATTGCATATATGTCGTTAGAAGTTGGGTCATTGTTAGCCGCATCTTTTTGAGCTGCCAGGAAGATGCGTTTGTCCTGAGACAGCGCATGTTCCAATGCCCGAGTTGAAGATGGCCTTCCTATAACAAAGGGCATCATCATGTGTGGAAATACCACGACGTCACGTAGTGGTACGATGGGAAGGGTGTCGTAAGATTCCATTCAGATCCGCGTTTCGTATCGGTTAACCGGCTTTTTCGATAACAGTAATCGGTTTGTCCTTGGTTAAGACTGCTTCGCGCGTAATTACGCACTCTGTTACTTTTTTATTTTCTGGTAATTTGTACATGATATCGAGCATAAGATCTTCGATAATCATCCGGAGCCCACGGGCTCCAATTTTACGCTTCAACGCCGATTCAGCAATGGCTTCGAGTGCACCTTCGGTAAATCGAAGCTTGACGTTTTCATATTCAAATAACGTTTGGTACTGTCGTGTGATGGCATTGCGTGGTGCGACCAATATTTTTACCAACGCTTCACGGTCGAGTTCATGTAATGTTCCTTGGACTGGTAATCGACCAACGAACTCTGGGATAAGGCCGTATTTGATGAGATCTTCTGGTTCGGTGTGTTGAAGACCGGACCCGACCTTTGCCTGGGCGGTCGATTTAATATCAGCCCTGAAGCCCAGCGTTTTTTGTCCAAGGCGGCGCTGAATCATTTTGTCGAGTCCGACAAAGGCTCCGCCACAAATAAAAAGAACATTGGTCGTATCGACTTGGAAGAATTCTTGGTGCGGGTGTTTTCTCCCCCCTTGCGGCGGAACATTGGCGACAGTTCCTTCGAGTATTTTTAACAGCGCCTGCTGAACGCCTTCACCAGAGACGTCTCTGGTAATTGAAGGGTTTTCATCTTTACGACAGATCTTGTCAATTTCGTCTATGTAAATAATGCCTCGTTGGGCCTTTTCAATATCTCCACCGGCTGCTTGGAGTAGCTTGAGGATGATATTTTCAACGTCCTCTCCGACGTACCCCGCTTCAGTAAGAGTTGTTGCGTCAACGATCGTGAATGGTACTGACAACAAGCGAGCGAGTGTTTGTGCGAGTAGCGTCTTACCAGTGCCGGTTGGTCCAATCAGTAAGATGTTTGACTTTGTAAGCTCTACGTCACGTCGAGTTTTTGATTGTTTCTGTATTTCGACTCGCTTGTAGTGGTTATAAACAGCGACAGCAAGTTTCTTTTTTGTCGTTTCTTGGCCAACAACATAGTGGTCAAGGAAATCATGAATTTCAGAAGGTATGGGTAGATCTTTCCCAAGCTTTGATTTGTTTGTGGTTCGATTGTCGTCCGCAATAATGTCATTACAGACGTCAACACACTCATCGCAAATAAAGACAGTCGGTCCGGCAATAAGTTTGCGAACGTCATTTTGATCTTTGTTGCAGAAAGAACAACGAAGTGTGTCTTCGACACCGTTATTTTTGTCCATGGGTATCTAGATGACTAACGTTACACTCGTTCGCTAATGACGTTATCAATGATACCGTATTCGCGACCTTGCTCAGCACTCATGATGTAGTCTCTTTCTGTATCTTCGCCGATTCGTTCGAGCGACTGGCCTGTATGATGTGACAGGATCTCGTTCAATCGCTCACGTGTGCGCAGAATTTCTTTGGCGTGAATATCAATATCGGTTGCTTGACCACCGAGGCCGGTCATAAGCGGTTGGTGAATCACGATTCTTGAATTGGGTAGGGAAAAGCGCTTTTTTTCAGCTCCGGCAGCAAGCAGGACTGCCGCCATTGATGCTGCTTGGCCTATGCACGTTGTTTGTACGTCGGGTTTGATGAATTGCATAGTGTCATAAATTGCTAGCCCGGCAGAGATAACACCGCCAGGACTATTGATGTACAGCATGATGTCTCGGTCTGGGTCTTCAGCTTCGAGAAATAGCATTTGCGCAATCACAAGATTTGCGAGGCCATCGTCAATAGGTGAGCCGATAAAAATAATGCTGTCTTTGAGTAGACGTGAGTAGATGTCGTATGCTCGTTCCCCTCGATTGGTTTGTTCGACTACCATTGGAACTAGCTGCGATTTAATTTCTGATTTATTGGTCACTCTTTTACCTCTACCGCACCGTTGTTGAGAAGAACTGGTCGCTAATGTTGCATCCTTGCATCAGTCTCATGCTGTAACAATTGTTGATCGTGACAACAGTATGTCGATGGCTTTTTCTCTTTCTAGGCCTGAACGTAGCCGATCAAGGCCGCCGTCTTTGTCAATAAAAGCACGGATAGCTGACGGTGTACGCCCGCTGGCTTCCGCTTGACGCGTGATTTCTTGAGTGACGTCTTCATCCGTAACGTCGATTTCCTCGCGGGTAACTATGGCGTCAAGCATCAATGTACTTTTGACGGCATCCGCTGCTCCAGCACGTTGTTGCTCGCGAAACGC
>CAYFJM010000284.1:0-2853 GCA_964343415.1 uncultured Vicinamibacteraceae bacterium
TCAATTGGTAGAGCACCGGTCTCCAAAACCGGGGGCTGGGGGTTCGAGTCCCTCCTGGCCTGCCAGTGATGTGAGATAGATCGTTGTCGGGATCGAACGGCACGGAATTGTGTCGCTAGTTAGCTAGTTATTGGAGAAGAGTTATTGTGAAGTCGGCGATGATAGAAAGTCCGCGTGAGGTTTCAGCTAAGGGAGTTCTAGGCTGGTACGGGCGAACGCGAACTTTTTTGGCCCAGGTTCGTAATGAAATTGAGCGTGTTACTTGGCCGACATGGAAGGAAGTGCAAGCGACGACGTTTGTGGTGATTTTGGTTTCGATTATGTTTGGACTTTATCTGTGGGGAATTGACCTTGTGGTAGATCGCTTGGCCCGCGGATTGTTTTCGATGTTTGGTGCGTCATGACGGAAGTTATCACCAAGCAGTGGTACATCGTTCATACATACTCTGGGTTTGAGAAGAAAGTATCCGAGTCTCTGCAGCAGCGTGTTCAGGCGTATGGGCTAGAGAGTGAGATAGGTGAGGTTCTTATCCCAACGGAGGATGTGGTCGAGATGCGTGGGGGGAAGAAAGTTGTTACTTCAAAACGTTTTTTTCCCGGCTACATTTTAGTTGAGATGAATATGTCTGACGATGGATGGCATGTTGTTAAGAACACGCCGAAGGTAACTGGGTTTGTTGGTGCTGGTGCTAAACCGACACCACTTACACGAGAGGAAGTTGACCAAATTCTTCATCAAGTAACGGTGGCAGCAGAGAAACCAAAACCGAAGTACACCTTTGATAAGGGCGATCAAGTGCGTATTAATGAAGGTCCGTTTACGAGTTTTAACGGTATTGTTGATGATGTGAACATAGACCGGAACACATTAAAGGTGATGGTTACGATCTTCGGTCGTTCCACGCCGGTCGAACTTGATTTCTTGCAGGTCGAAAAATTATAGGGATTTAACGGTGGCAAAGAAAGAGATCGGACAGGTCAAGCTTCAGATCGCGGCTGGTAAAGCGACTCCTGCACCGCCAGTAGGAACTGCTTTAGGCCCTCACGGCATTAATATTATGGATTTTTGTAAAGCCTTTAATGCTAAAACGGCAGGGCAAGAAGGATTGATTATCCCGGCTGTTGTAACTGTTTATGCCGACCGATCCTACAGCTTTATTACCAAGACTCCTCCGGCGGCCGTGTTGCTGAAGCGGGCTGCGAACATTGCAAAAGGTTCTGGTGAGCCGAATAGGAATAAGGTGGGGAAGGTGACAAGGAAGCAGGTTGAGGAAATCGCAAAGACTAAAATGCCAGATCTGAATGCAAATTCCATGGATATGGCGGTCAATATTATTTCCGGTACAGCGCGTTCGATGGGGTTGGAGGTAGAAGGGTAGGTAGTTACTCCAAACAAGGTAACTCCTTTGAGTTAGGTTAATCATGTCCAAAACTGGAAAGCAATTCGCTGCCGCTAAAGAGAAGGTTGAAGACAAGTTCTATTTGATTGAAGAAGCAGTTCCGCTTCTGCAAAGTCTGAAATTTGCCAAGTTTGATGAAACGGTAGAGATGACGATGCGACTGGGTGTTGATCCGAAGCATGCCGATCAAATGGTTCGTGGGACTGTTGTTCTGCCGCATGGACTTGGACGTAGCAAGAAAGTACTTGTTATTGCCAGCGGAGATAAACAAAAAGAAGCACAGGCTGCAGGTGCGGATGATGTCGGTGGCGAAGAAATTGTTCAAAAGATTCAAGGTGGCTGGATGGATTTTGAGGCTATTGTTGCAACTCCAGACATGATGCGTGAGGTCGGGAAGTTAGGACGAGTTCTCGGGCCACGTGGCTTAATGCCTAACCCAAAGACAGGAACGGTAACCTTGGATGTTGCTAAGGCCGTTGAAGAGATTAAGGCTGGTAAAGTTGAATATCGAGTCGACAAGGCTGGTGTGGTTCACGCTCCAATAGGAAAAACATCTTTTGATAAGCAAAAGTTGATCGAGAATGCGAATGCGCTGGCAGCAAGCGTGCTCAAGGCAAAGCCAGTAGCGGCGAAAGGCAAGTACGTCAAAGGCGTTAATCTTTCTTCGACGATGGGACCTGGTATACGTATTGACACGGTGAGTGTTGAGGCCGAAGCGAAGGGTTAGAGATGGCGATCACCAGGGGAAAAAAAGCGGAACTCGTCAGCAGTCTACAGGCTGAATTTAGTGCGACTGAGAGTGTAATTCTTGTCGACTATAAGGGGCTTGATGTTCCGCAGGTTACGGAGTTGCGCCGAAAAGTTAGTGATGCACAAGCAAGTTATCGGGTTGTCAAGAACTCACTTGCGAAGCGAGCTGTAAAGGGGACGGCTTTTGAGTCGCTTGATAATCATTTTGTGGGAACAACGGCAGTTGCTTACAGTAGTGACGACCCGGTCTCACTGGCGAAAACACTCGTTGATTTTGCTAAAACCACGCCGGCGTTAACTGTAAAGGTTGCGGTTGTTCAAGGACAGGAAATAGAGGCTGAAGGTGTTGCTGACCTGGCGATGCTTCCTGGGAAGCCTGAACTCCAAGCAAAACTGCTGATGGTGCTTCAGGCTCCTATGACACAGTTGGTTCAGGTTTTAAACGCAGTGCCTCGAGATTTTATGGGTGTTTTGGGTCAGATTGAGAAAAAGAAATCGGAGGAGGAAGGCTGAGCAATGGCTGAAGTAACGCAAGACCAAGTGGTGGACTATATCAAGGGCATGTCGGTGCTTGAGTTATCGGAGCTTGTTAAGAAGCTCGAGGATGAACTCGGAGTATCGGCAGCGGCGGCGATGCCGGTGGCGGTTGCAGGAGCGGTCGCTCCGGGAACTGCAGGCGGAGGGGCCGCAGAAGAGCAAACTG
>CAYFJM010000285.1:0-2848 GCA_964343415.1 uncultured Vicinamibacteraceae bacterium
AATGCGCCGTTGCTCGATTTTATGGCTCCCAGTCTGACCGTCCAGCAGGTCATTACGCCGAACGTCGTAGATGATGTGAACTTTGTCCGAGTGTCAAAAATGGATCGATGTACGACGTGTCATATTGCCATCGACCGTGAAGGGTACGAAGGCTATCCGCAGCCTTATACGACGCATCCGAACTTGGATGCGTATGTCGGCAGCGCCTCGCCACATCCGGTGCAAAGCACCGGCTGTACGGTCTGTCACGAAGGGATGGGGCAATCGATCGGATTCATTCATTCTTCACATACGCCTGAGACTCCAGCTCAAACGGCTGAATGGGAAGAGCGGTATGGATGGGATGTTCCGCATTACTGGGATTTCCCAATGTTGCCAACCAATATGACCGAGGCGTCATGTGCAAAGTGCCATAAGGACACAGTCTACGTGGACGAGGCGCCCGATTTGAATCTGGCGTATGGCTTGTATGAGCGTGCGGGTTGTTATGCGTGTCATATGACGGCCGGATTTACGGATCTAAGGAAGCCTGGTCCTGACCTGACAAAAATTGGTGCGAAGTTAACCCCAGAGTGGACGTCGACGTGGATCCGAGATCCTAGAGAAGTGAAGGCCAGTACGTGGATGCCGCGCTTCTGGTACAACTCGAACAACGAAGCTCCCGAGGACGTACAACGGAACGAAATTGAAATTGACGCCACGGTCGCGTATCTGTTTGCTCATTCTGAGGACCACGTGTTTGCTGACGCGACACCTCCGATGGGCGATGCCGTGCGGGGACAGGAACTCGTTGACTCGGTGGGCTGTTTGGCCTGTCACATCACCGAGGACCAAACACGGTTAGAGGCAGGGACTCGGCGTACCTTTGGACAGCCACTTCAGAATATCGGTAATAAGACGACCTATGAGTGGCTCTATGATTGGGTCCGAGACCCCAAGCACTTCAGTGAAGACACATACATGCCGGACCTTCGGTTGACGGATGGAGAAGCCGCCGACATTGCCACCTATCTTGAGTCATTGACCGGGGCTGAGGGGCGGGCGGCCGAGTCGACCTATACCGATGCCGATGTGGAAGAGGTCCTTTTTGATTACGTGAAATCAATCGTCCCCGTCGCAGAAGCCGAGGAATTTGTTGGCGCCATGTCTGCTGACGAGCAACTTCTGGAGTTGGGTGAACGTGTTATCGGTCGTTATGGATGTTATAGCTGCCACGATATCGAAGGCTTCGAAGATACTCAGGCGATTGGGATCGAGTTGACGGAGGAGGGAACGAAACTACTTCCACGGCTCGATTTTGCCTTCGTGCATGATATCCCGCACACCAAAGTTGATTGGTTCAAGCAAAAGATGCGAGATCCGAGGTCTTTTGACCGTGACCGGGTTTTGCAGCCTCTTGAAAAACTTCGCATGCCGAACTTCGGGATGAGCGAAGAAGAAGCGACGTTATTTTCAACAGCCATCATGAGTTTTCAGTCTGAGGTTCAGCCATTAGCGGCTCAGGTTCCACGATCTGCGCGTCAGGATGCGCTTCGTGATGGACGCAACTTCTTCCGTCGTCGTAATTGTATCGGTTGCCATCAGATGGAAGGCGATGGTGGTGATTACGTCAATCTTGTCTCCGATCCTTCACTCGCGCCACCGCTTCTTACGCCACAGGGCGCGAAGGTGAAACCAGATTGGCTTTATGCGTTTTTCAGAGGGCCAATTCCAATTAGGCCGTGGCTTGATGTACGTATGCCGACGTTCGGCTTAGGGGATGGGCACTGGAATACGGCTATTGAATATTTTGGGGCGGTCTCCGATAGCGTAGGAATGTTCCGCACGCATGAGTCGTTGGCCACAGCGGCCGACACAGATGTTGGTGAAGAGCTCTTTGACTTGCTCCGTTGTCAGCAATGTCATGTGCTCGATACGATTCCGGCAGATCAACCAACAGATACGTTGGCGCCTGACCTCAGAATGGCTCGTGAGCGCTTACAACCGGATTGGATCCTTGACTGGTTGAGGGCACCACTAGAGATCCAGCCTGGAACCAGAATGCCCATGCTCTGGACGGAACTACCTGGCTCCTTCTATCCGCAATTTGATAGTGACGGAGACCGCCAGATCGAAGCTATTCGGGATTACCTGCTGACGTTCCGTGGTGGGCCAAGCCCAATGAGCGGAAATTAGCCCGACGAGCGTCGGCCTGATACGGACTTGTTTATTAGAAATCGCTTCGCCGATTCAGTGTCTGCTAGTCGGACACCGGCGTCGCGCATTTCCTGCACAGCTTGCTCACCAGCTTGGGGCGTTAGATTGACAGGTGCAATGGCGTCGCTCACAACGACAACTGTAAGGTCGAACTGTATGCCGTCAAGTGCGGTTGCGCGAACGCAGTAATCTGTCGCTAACCCACACACGACAATCGCGTCTATTTTGCGAGGCCTGAGTATCGAAAGCAGTGATGCCCCGCCAGCGTCAACGCCTTCGAATCCAGAGTACCCATCCGCATCCACTGAGATGCCTTTGGACACCACGATTACATCTGTCGGCAGGTGAAGATCCGGATGGAACCGGGCGCCAGCCGAATCAATAACACAATGTGGGGGCCAGTTACCGCCACCGGTTGTGAAGTGCGTAGAGTCACGAGGATGCCAATCTCTCGTCGCGACGACGGGGCGCTGATATCTTGAGGCGACGCTCAGTAATTCATTGATGGGGGCAATGACTTTGTCGCCATTTGTAACGGCGAGTGCGCCGCGAGGGCAAAAATCACATTGGACGTCTACCACGACCAGTGCTACCGACGTTTCGGCCATGGATGGTAGATTAAACGGATGGCTACTGCGCTGTCGACGGACTT
>CAYFJM010000286.1:0-2843 GCA_964343415.1 uncultured Vicinamibacteraceae bacterium
CCTAACCCGGACTTAGGCACCAAGTTTGATATCCACTGGACCAGCAAAGAGCAGATATATCAAGAAGCCGATATCGTCTCGTTACATGTTCCGTTGACGCCGGCGACTCGACACCTAATCGGTCCGATTGAGCTCGCAAGTATGAAAACTGAGGCATTGCTGGTCAACACCTCTCGTGGACCTGTGGTTGATGAATCGTCTCTTGTCACTGCTTTGCGTGGAAATCAAATCGGTGGGGCAGCTCTCGATGTATTTGAACAGGAACCGTACTCAGGAGAATTAACAACATTGGACAACTGCCTGCTCACCTGCCACATGGGCTCAATGTCTCGTGACTGTCGAGCACAGATGGAAAATGAATCTGTCGAGGAAGTGTTGCGGTATGCCCGTGGGGAATCACCGAACCAACCAGTTCCTATGGATTACCTATAAAGTTCATCTGATGCACTCATGATGGTCAGACCTAACGTCTCAACATCAAATTCCATACGTAAGTATGCCGAAAAACTATTCGTAAGGCGCTCTTCTTTGTGGAGTTGGTGCATTAGCCTCATACCGGTGTTGATCGGACTGCATGCCGTGTGCTTTTGGGGACGTGGAATTGTCGATCGAGAAGCCAGAGCATTCATCCTCAACTATCTCGCTGATCGCCCACTTGCAGCGATTTTATTTGACCCCTCCCTAAACGACTGGGGTGCATACCAAGCCAGAGAATTGAGTTACTTAATCGATTACTTAGATGCCCACATACTCGCTGGATTGCACTCGCACGGGGTACTTCTATTCGTTCCGGCTAGTGGGGCCTTAGGCCTCGGGATTTTTGTGTTGGCCTACAGGGCTGGTGCGAGACGACTACTAGGTTTAGATCGTGTTACTACCGCAGCGCTACTAAGTTGGTTCCTCAGTTCAATTGTGGTCCAAGCCTCAAGCGGTATTTTCTATCGCTCGGCAAAAATACTCGTGTCATTGCTGCTACTAGCATTTCTATTTCAAATAATTTCTCTCGTTCAAACTGACCGGATACGCCGACCCCCAGTATGGATGTATGTCCTGCTTTTCTTCATCGGATTCGGTATGGTGCTGTCTGATCGACAGGGGCTGTTTTTTCTTGTGCTCTTCCTCTCCTTGTACGTTTTATGGACTGTAGCGTCGCCTCCATCTCTAAGACCGCATTCACAAACCTCTTTATCCATCATCGGAGTAGGCCTCTCGGTAGTCCTTGGTGGAACCGTCTACAACGAAGCAATGGCTCCAGCTCTTATCCGGACTCTTAATAGCTACAACCCAGATTTCAGTTACCAAGCCCTTGGTCTAGGGAATCTCTGGAACATAACTCCGTGGCAACAAGCAGGACAGATGTTTCTTCATCAAGCAAGACTGTGGTGCGGTAATGTACCAGCGTGGACATTCACCGCCCTCCTACCCATTGTCTTTTGGTTGTCCAAAAAGACCACGATGGACAAACGTCCCTTAGTCCGCGATGCCCTGATAGCGCTTGCGACCGGCGGCGGGCTAGTCCTCATGATCACTCTAATGATTATCCGCCACCCAGCGGTTTACACCATTCCAGATCACTCCTATTGGTATTACTTTTTGCCTACTCAGGTCGTATTTTTGATCGGCATCTCTTTATTATGTTCACGAGTAGCAATACACCAATCAAAGTGGCGTGTTGGTGTCTGGCTGACGGTTAGCACCCTCGTTGGCCTTAACATAAGTCACTACCCAACATACCGAAACATCATGCTCGAATCGAGCTGGTTTTCTGAGCAAGCAGCCTACACACAGCGGACGTTCGACAAATACGACCGACTCCAATCTCAGGATCAACAAAGCGTGCAACGCTGGGTAACCGCAGAATCATTTGGCGGAGTATTGCGACTCCCTGTGCCCACGGAAGATTACTTTCCTGATAGCCTCGATCTGGCTTTAGCCACAAAGGCTGGGACCGGCGCACTAGCAAACGCGGGCGGAATGCAGTGGCCACTCCTCAGAACATTCTTCGACAGAAGCACTTCGCCATTGAACGACCTGTCGCAAACCTCCGCGGCGCTTGCGGCATGGCGAAACAATGGTATTCGGCAAGTCATCGTCGAACTTGATCGTTATGTTGATGCATCCCGTGGCCAGGCCATCGTGGAAGCCATTCGCTCTTCACCAGAACAAGTCCTCGGCGAAACACAACGAGGTTCCGCTATTCAGTTTGTATTGGCTGATTCACCCACTCTCCATAAGGAAACTCAATTACTCAGACTGGTTGACGATGGAAACTTTCGACTGAGTGCCTCGCACAGTTCACAGAACCTGCCGCTCCTACTTGACGGAGACGTCAATACCGAATGGTCAACCGCTCAGCGACAGGACGGCACCGAGTGGATCACCCTTGTGTTTGACGACACCATTGACGTGGCCCGAATACGGTTGGATCTGCATCGGCGTAGCTTTGGCGACTATCCACGAGTGCTACGAATCGAGTCATCATCCAGTCAAGGACACAATGTTCTGTACGAGGGAAGTGGGTTGGTTCCACTTGTCCGCGGCGTACTACATGACAATTTTTTACGCAGTGCCATTGAACTTGATTTCACGATAAACAACACCAAGACACTGCAGATTCAGCAAACCGGCCAGGCAATCGAATCACCATGGTCGGTTTATGAGCTTCGCGTATGGAAACGGTAGCAAAAAAACATTTCTTGCTAACAAGTTATGCCTCGTTGGTAGCGGTACGGGGATTCGAACCCCGGTCCCGTGGCTGAGAACCACGTATCCTAACCCCTAGACGATACCGCCACACCCGTAGCTGGCTTGCCCTTCCAATATAGAACGCCTCCAAAATCTGG
>CAYFJM010000287.1:0-2840 GCA_964343415.1 uncultured Vicinamibacteraceae bacterium
GCTTACTCCCTCGTGCCCCAGAATCTGCCATGATGTAGACCGAGTTAAAAAATCGACCGTCACCACCCTCAGCGACATCTTCCATCTCATCAAACATTTCATCGGCAATTTTCTCGGTCACCTCAGACCAGATTCCAATAACTTTATTCTTGCGTTCACCGTTTGTAATCGCGCCTTCAAGGTACTGCTGCTCTACACGAATCACTTCCGTTTTGGCACGAGTAACAAGCCCAACTTTCTCCTTCGGTATAACAAGGTCATCGATTCCTATCGAAAGGCCTGACTTAGTTGCGTACAAAAATCCAAGATCCTTTAGCCCATCAAGCATTTTGACCGTAAGGTCAAGGCCGTGGTTTAAGTAACAGTATTGAACAATCTGCTGCAAACCCTTCTTTTTGAGGAGACCATTAAAGAATGGCAAAACATCAGGTAAAGCGTCGTTAAAAACAACACGACCAACAGTTGTCTCCATTCTTTCGCCCTGAAGGTTCTTGACATTTGCATGAAGAACATCTTGGTCATCACGCTCTGTCGTCAAGTCCATAAACAAACCATTGACCCGTAACTTTATTGGCGTCAATGTCTCTACATCACCTGAATCAAGCGCCAGAATTACATCCTCAGAAGTACCAAACACACGGCCCTCACCCCTAGCTTTAGGTTTACTCTTCGTCAGGTAGTAACACCCAAGAACAATGTCCTGTGAAGGGACTGTGATTGGAGCCCCATTAGAAGGTGACATGATGTTGTTTGAAGACATCATCAAAACCGAAGCCTCTATTTGTGCTTCAGGAGACAACGGAACGTGCACAGCCATTTGGTCACCGTCAAAGTCAGCGTTAAACGCAGTACACACAAGCGGATGAATCCGAACGGCCTTGCCCTCAACCAGCACTGGCTCAAACGCTTGGATTCCCAGTCGATGTAGTGTCGGTGCGCGATTAAGCAAAACCGGATGCTCCCGAATAACTTCCTCAAGAATGTCCCACACGGCTGGTTCGTACTGCTCAACCATCTCTTTCGCCTGCTTGATCGTCGCAACCATGCCACGTTTTTCAAGTTTGTTATAAATGAAAGGCTTAAACAGTTCGAGGGCCATTTTTTTGGGTAGCCCACACTGGTTAAGCTTGAGCTCTGGCCCCACAACAATTACCGATCGTCCAGAATAGTCAACCCGCTTCCCAAGTAAATTCTGACGAAAACGACCTTGTTTCCCTTTTAAAGTATCTGAAAGCGACTTCAATGGACGGTTGTTCGCTCCTCGCAGAACTCGACCTCGACGCCCATTGTCAAAAAGGGCATCAACCGCTTCCTGCAACATCCGCTTTTCGTTACGGATAATCACATCAGGGGCCTTTAACTCCATCAGTTTTTTTAACCGGTTATTTCGGTTAATAACCCTCCGGTACAAATCATTTAGATCCGACGTGGCAAACCGACCGCCATCTAGCGGCACCAAGGGTCGTAATTCTGGAGGAATTACTGGAATGACATCAAGGATCATCCACTCGGGCTTGTTTGTAGAACGCCGAAATGAATCGACCACTTTCAAACGCTTCGCAAACTTCAGTTTTTTCTGTACTGATGTTTCGGTACGCATCTTGTCGCGTAATTCGTCCGCAAGATCTTCGACTTCGACTTGACTCAATAATTCCTTGATCGCTTCCGCACCCATTTGCGCGTCAAACTGCACACCATGCTCTTCTCTTGCGTTTCGATACTGCTCCTCAGTCAAGAGCTGATTCTGCTTAAGGCCCGTATCTGAAGGATCTACAACAACATACGCCTCAAAATAGAGAACTCGCTCAAGATCACGCAGCGAAATATCAAGCAGATGCCCGATGCGACTAGGAAGCCCTTTAAAAAACCAAACGTGACTAACCGGAGTAGCAAGCGTAATATGCCCAAGCCGCTCCCGGCGGACTTTCGCCTGGGTGACTTCAACGCCACACTTGTCACAAATAACGCCGCGATGTTTCATACGCTTGTACTTGCCGCACAAGCATTCCCAATCATTTACTGGACCAAATATTTTCGCGCAAAATAAGCCATCTCTCTCGGGCTTGAATGTACGATAATTAATCGTCTCTGGTTTCGTAACCTCGCCATGTGACCATGACAAGATCTTTTCTGGTGAAGCGAGACTGATTCGAATCGCATCAAAATCTACGGTCAGAGAGCCTCTATCTGCAAAAGTCGGTCTCATGAAGTCCCTTCCTAAGAACTAATCTCGGCACCTGTTGACAATTCAACCTTGCCATCAGTGTCATCACTGCTCTCATCTTCCAGCTCAGAATCGGTCGCCACCGCTTCGATAACGGGCTTTTTGGTCTTAATTAAGTCGACATCCAAGCAAAGCGCCTGAAGCTCTCTAATAAGAACATTAAAAGACTCAGGCAAACCAGGTTGAAACGATGCATCACCTTTAACGATTGCTTCGTAGATCTTTGCGCGCCCTGTAACGTCGTCAGACTTAGCCGTCAAAAGCTCCTGCAGTATATGCGCTGCTCCGTACGCCTCAAGCGCCCATACTTCCATCTCGCCAAATCGCTGCCCACCAAATTGCGCTTTACCGCCAAGAGGTTGCTGAGTGATTAATGAATAAGGACCGATCGAACGAGCATGAATCTTGTCATCAACCAAGTGAGACAGCTTGAGCATATAGATGTACCCGACGGTAACATTCTGCTCAAACGCCTCACCCGTCATACCATCATAAAGTGTCGTCTTTCCACTCTTCGGCAACCCCGCTTCATCAAGCCATTTTTTGATCTCAACCTCACGTGCACCATCGAACACCGGTGATGCAAAATAAAGTCCAAGCGCCTTCGCCGCCCAGC
>CAYFJM010000288.1:0-2820 GCA_964343415.1 uncultured Vicinamibacteraceae bacterium
ACCTGACCGTACCGGAACCCGCCACTTAACCCGTAAACCCTCATCAGGAAACGATTCAACGATGCCACTTTCGGTCCAAATACCCAGCCGGTCCATCCCTCGCCACTGGGCCCAATCCTCTGCCTTGAGTGGCGCAGCCAACACAAACGCTACAACAA
Source organism: uncultured Vicinamibacteraceae bacterium (assembly GCA_964343415.1). Lineage (GTDB taxonomy): Bacteria > Acidobacteriota > Vicinamibacteria > Vicinamibacterales > UBA8438 > DTWD01. The sequence continues at coordinate 159 of CAYFJM010000288.1, forward strand.
CCATTACGACTAAGTTACGTTGCATCTCTCGTATCCTCACTGTTTTCTTGTTCTGCATGATTCAAGTTCAATAAATTTAGCTCACTGAGCACTCATGGTCATCCTCGGAACAAAAAGGCGTCCGAAAGCTTGGTCCATTGTGCACGAAACAACTGATCATAGTCACAGACATGTCGAATTCGTCAAAACGTCCTACCAAACGGACAGCGAAACCTCAAAAAAGGACTCTGCTCTGATCAAAATAAACTAATTTTTCGAACTTGGCTGATTGGCACAAATCCTGCATCAAGTTAGATGCGAAATCGAGTACCGTCCATGCTATAAGGAGGTCACTATGAAACGTAACGTATGTATACCATCAATCATTACGCTTGCGTTACTCACAGGTACGCCTCAGCTATTCGCAACGGAAGCACAAGATCCTGAAGGTCACCAGCGGGCGAATGCATCGCAGGCAAACGCCAACCGTCGTTCTGACGTGCAAAACCGTCGACGCGCACCGCGCACGCGACCACGATCACCCTATTCGCCCCGGAAACAATTACGCCGTCGAGAGTTTCAGCGTCCATACTGGTACGGACGGCGCCACCGACCGTTCGTCGCACCGCACTATTTTTATCCTCGACGCTACCGACCGTCTATTTATCCACATCCGTTTACCTACCGATTTGGTCTTGGCTTTAATCGCCTCGACCACTTCGGATATGGGTTGCGGCATCGCCATGGCAACCGCTACCCCAGCGGACACTATTATTACGACCGCGTGCATGACTATTCTGGATTTCTTCGGTTGAAAATTCGGCCGCGCGACGCCCACGTCTACGTCGACAACATCTTCGTTGGCTTAGTCGACGACTTTGATGGTCCATTCCAACGACTACGCCTGAATGAGGGTCACCGTGTCGTCGAGATCAAAAAACCCGGCTTTGAAGATTTTCAATTTGAAATGCAAATTATTCCTGGAGAACAGGAAATCATCGACGCACTGATGCGGCCGGCATCACGATATCGATAGAAGAGTAAGCATCAATTCCGAACTGCGCCGCAATTCCAGCACAGCGTAAATTGAGTCTCGATCGACTCGCCACACGACGCGCACTGCCACGGCACGTCGGCGACGGCATCAGTCGATTTGCTCGCCGTGTAGTCTGCTGCAATAGTCAATGCGCGTGCATACAGCTCACGATCATTGCCGAGTACCCAAACGGAAGGGCGTGTTTCGATCTCAAAAAGACTGCCGCCTTGAAACGGCACCATGTCATCACCTCGAACGATTGCCGAAATACCTTCTGCCTCGAGTAACCCGCGGAAAACATAAGCATCACCCGGTCCAACTGCGACATATATTTTTTTTAGTTCAGACATCATCAGATCAAGCACTTTGTATCACGACTGCAAGGTGTCACACTATAAACTTCTCCATCTTCCTCTTCTTGCTACATTCATTTCACCGACCCATGCTATTTTTGGCTAAGAGCAAATGACATGCCTGGCAGTAAAACCACGGTAATTACGATCACGCCACGAGGCCCTTACGTCTGTACCGGACCCTGCAATGTTATCGATTCGTCAGGACACCCTGTTCCTCATGAAACGGAAACATTCTTATGTCGATGCGGCTACTCGAAAAATAAACCGCTCTGTGATGGTGCGCATGGCCCATACCAGTTCAATAAAGATATTCAACCAGAACCTATTGATGGCACCGTAACAACCTACGCTGGCGAGGTCGAGGTCCGCTACAACCCGACTATCTGTGCCCATCTTGGTGTCTGTACAAGTCAACTGCCAGAAGTATTCAACACGAGCCGTCGCCCGTGGATTCTTCCCGATAACGCGGATCCAAACCAGATCATCAATACAATCAATCAATGTCCCTCTGGGGCACTGACCGCTCAACTAACGCCGGTAGAAACAATAGATATCCAGGGCACAATCACAGAGCCAATTATTGAAGCACAGAGAAACGGTCCTCTTACGATTCAAGGACTGGTTGAAATCGAAGACATCACATGGCCCGAAGGAGCGGTGCGTGATAGGTTCACGCTGTGTCGCTGCGGCGCATCACGCACGATGCCATTCTGTGATGGTTCGCATGACACGGTCGGCTTTACCGACGAATAATAATTGATGAGTAAAATAGGACGCTCAAAGGAGTCCACCATGTCTGTGACACGTCGCCGATTTCTCTCCAACACCACTGCTGCAGTAGCTGGGGTTAGCACAGCATCCTTATTTCCGACTGCGATACGCACCGGCGCACAAAGTGTTTCTCCAAGTGACAAAATCGTCGTTGGTGTCATCGGCTGCAAAGGGATGGGGTTTTCTGACGTGCGCTCGCTGCTGAGAATGGATGAGGTAGAGTGCGGCGCGCTGTGTGATGTCGATAGCGGCGTACTTCACGAGCGCGCAGGCGACATTGAAGAAATGACAGCCATCAAGCCACAACTCTACGGTGACTACCGAGCACTTCTTGAAAATGATGATCTCGATGCCGTCGTGATCGGTACCCCGGATCATTGGCATTGCCTACAAATGGTGGATGCATGTTCGGCAGGTAAAGACGTGTATTGCGAAAAACCGTTAGCCAATTCAGTTCAAGAAAGTCGGCTCATGGTCGACGCCGCAAAACGGTACGACCGGATAGTCCAGGGCGGCCAAT
>CAYFJM010000289.1:0-2817 GCA_964343415.1 uncultured Vicinamibacteraceae bacterium
TCTAAATCACCAACAAAGACGAGACCGCCTGCCGTCGTCAACGCCGCCGTATTGTAGGGTGCTCGCCGACGATTCTGCCAGAGCGTCTCACCAGTCCGAATATCCAACGCTTGGAATTCACCGAGTTGATCTGGTGAATCCGGATGGAAGTGGTTTTGGCGTTCACGTACGCCACCGGTCCCGCCCCCACCCTCGCGCTGCTCTACCGGCAAAAACTCAGCGGTTTCACAATGCAAATTCAGAGGAATGTACATGGCTCCGGTCGCCGGGTGATAGGACATCGCCCGCAAACTCTTCACTCCCCCGGTACTGGGACAGAAATAGAGCTCCTCGAAAACACCAACAACCATGCCATCCCGATAGGTCACTTCACCTGTCTCCGGCGACACATCGAGGATGTTCTGATACCCAAGGTCAATTGCGTTAATGAAGGAACCCGTTACACGGTCCAATTCCCACAAAATCCCAAGTTTTCCCATGCTAAAGACCGACTGTCGACCGTCGTAGTCAACTAGGATGCGTTCAAAGGTCTCGTCCATGTCATGCGTATCACCAGGGAGGTGCTGGTAGTACCACTTCATCTCGCCAGTCGCCGGGTCGAGTGCCAGTGTCGAATTACTGTAGAGAGCGTCGCCATCGGTGCCGCGCGCATCACGCGTCCATGGTTTAGCCTGCGAGGTGCCGTAGTACACAAGACCACTCACTGGATCGTAGCTCCCAGGAATCCATGCGTCGCTACCGGCCCGAAACAACACCGGGAGATCACCCCATGTGTCTCCGCCCCGCTCACCCGGACTTGCAACTGTCGACGTCTTCCAAGCAACCTGACCGGTACTCGCATCAAGACCAACGATGTAACAGGTCTCTTCGCGGTAACGCTCGCAACCGCGCAATCCCGCCACAATGGTCCCATCCGCAATAATCGGTCCACTCGAAAAGCCATAGCCGTCAAAGTCAGGCATCACGGGCGTATCCCAACGCACGTCGCCAGTTCTTGCATCGAGTCCGACAATATGCGCATCAACGGTATTCAGAATGATCAAATCCTGATAAATCGCCAAACTCCGCATCTGCGCACCTGGGCGACGGCGTTCATCCATCTCCCGTCGATGTTCCCAGATAAAATTACCCGTTCGCGCATCAAGCGCTTGGACAACGTTGCCGGGATTCGCGATGTACATAATCCCGTCATGCACCAGTGGCGTCGTCTGTGAAATACCTTGTTCCAAGCCCCACGACCACGCCAACTGCAGACCACCAACATTCGTCCGATCGATCTGATCAAGGGTGCTATACCCCCAACCATCCAACGTCCGTCTCCAATTAAGCCAATCAGCCGGGTCTGGGTTCTCCAGTTCAGCATCAGTTACCGAGACGTAGTTCTGAACCTGCGCTTGCCCCACAAGTCCGAACGTCATAATCAACGCAGCGCACGCAAACACACGCATATCGGTCTCCTTCACTAACTACTTAAATTCGTAATTAACACCCACATCGGGTTTCGACCAATCTCATAAGTTTCAAGAGCAGTGAGCTCACCACTCGTCTGGTCAATTCGATAGGACGCCAACCGACTAGATTGTTGCCCTGCTGCATACAGAAAATGCCCGTCCGGATCGATACCGAATGCACGAGGTACCGGTTCTGTGCCCACTCGACCAGCAGCCGTCAGTCCGCCGGTCGACGCATCAACCAAAAAACTGGCAACACTGTTATGACCTCGATTCGGTGCAAAAAGAAATTTACCCGACGCTGTGATCGCTATCTGCGAACAGGTATTCACCCCGCTATAACCGGTCGGTAGCGTAGAGATTGTTTGAAACGGCGTTAGCGTCCCACTGCTGCCATCAATGGTGTACGCCGTAACACTACAACCCTGTTCGTCAGAAAAATACACGACGGAAAGCGTCGGGTGAAATGCCAGCGCACGAGGGCCAAGATATTCACTTGGGGAATGCATGGGTGGGTCGGTCGGCGTCAAGCGCCCCGAGTTCTCGTCAAAGCCAAATTGATAAATAGCATTGGGACCGCGGTTAGCGATATGCGGCACATACGCGAATTGATTCGAACGATCCGTCAACATTGCATGGGCCCCATGCGCGGTGAACTGCCATTCGATCGGCGGAAACGTTGGCACGCCGCGCTGGTCTACAGTGTGTACGGCCGCGGTGCTCTGGTAATAATAGGCTGACAGAATGTACCGACCCGTGCGATCAGTCGCCACATACACGGGTTCCCCTTGAAGCGGAACACTGCCGACAACCGAGAGTCGGCCGCTTGGCGACTCCACGCGATAGGCCGCAATCTGTTGACTGCCCCGCAGACCGACATAGAGCAACTCTTTATTCGGACTCAGCGCCAGCGGTGCTGGCCCTCCTTCAACCACAACGTCCTCTTGCAATGACAAATCCCCGGTTTCCGGGTCAACCGTGTAAATAGAGATCCGGTCATCGTCCTGCTGGGCGACGTACATATGGTGTCGTGTCTGCTCTTGACTCATCAGTTCACTCCATGAATTCCAACGATTGCGGCCATTGTAGTGCGCGCGTTCGCCAACCGACACATATAATCACGCTAACCGTATTTAGAGGCTTTATCTATGCCAAACTCAACACGCACTTTCTACTCTTTCCTACCCAATGTCCGTTTGCCGTTATTTTTAATACTCATAGCTCTTGGAACGTCTCCAGTGGAAGCGCAACAGCGGGAAACACTGCGCGCTGAATCCCTACACGCACCCGTTGAAATTGTCACGGACCGCTGGGGTATTTCGCATATTTACGCCGAAAACGAGCACGACCTATTTTTTGCACAAGG
>CAYFJM010000290.1:0-2813 GCA_964343415.1 uncultured Vicinamibacteraceae bacterium
CCAGTAAATAGAAATATGGGACGCGAACTATCGACCAGGTAAATAGAAATATTGCCCACGCAACAAGAAATGCCCCGCCACCATTTTCTGCAACAACTCTAGGAAATCTCCAGATATTCCCGGTGCCAACCGCCATGCCGAGACCGACCAACACAACCGCCCAACGTGACGAGAACATTTCCTTTTGGCCCATTGATCTTCGTACCCTGTGCGAATAGCTAATTACAACCGATATCTAGTACACATTAGCAAATGGAGTACAAAGATTATTACCGCACACTCGGCGTGACCAAAACGGCCACTTCTGATGAGATCAAAAAATCCTTCCGGAAATTAGCCAGAAAATATCACCCCGATGTGAACCCAGACGATCCGTCGGCTGAGCGGCGGTTTAAGGAAGTGAACGAGGCGTACGAAGTCATTGGTTCTCCAGACACCAGGCGAAAATACGATGAACTGGGTTCCAACTGGAAGGACTATGAGCGCGCTCAGGCCGCGGGCCACAATCCGTTTGCCGGTCGCGGCCAATCGCTGTCGGAAGACGAAATGCGTCAAATGTTCGGCGGCGACCCATTCTCGGATTTCTTTCAAAATTTTTTTGGCGGAACGAATCGACAACGTAACCGTAATCGGCAACGTCGCACTCAATCGCCACAGGAACACGAATTGACGATAACCCTTGAACAGGCATTTGATGGCGTCACGCAAAGGTTGTCGATCAGAGATAACGCCACTAACCGTTCGATTGACGTCCGCATACCTGCTGGGGTGGACAACGGTTCGCGTATTCGTGTGGCCGGTAAAGGCTCTTCGTCAACCGACCACAGCAAAGCCGGAGACCTTTATCTTCGAATCAAACTAGCGCCACACGGAACATACACCCGCAAAGGTCGCGATCTCTATCTAAAAACACCGATACCTCTCGCTACGGCACTGCTTGGAGGAACGATTGATATCGCAACACTTTCAGGCAAAGGCATACAACTCAAAATACCTTCTACAACGCAACCTGGCCAGGTGTTTCGGATTAAAGGTGAGGGCATGCCGTCGATCAAAAAAAGAACCTCTCGAGGCAATCTATACGTAACCGCTGACGTCCGACTCCCGAATGATCTGTCTCTTGACGAAAGACAACTTCTTGTCCAATTTGCGACACTCCTAAAAAAACGTGCGTCGTCGCAATAAAGTTAAACAACTCGTATCGACGAGGCATTCAAGAGTTTCTCCCCTGCTCTTGATGTGCCCCATCGCAAAAAGGCTTTGATTTCGAACATCCACAACGACACAGTGCCGTCGGTAACTTTCCACTGGTTAGCGTTGTTCCGTCAGAATCAACGATCTGAACATTACCGTCGGTGATAATGAGTGGCCCGTTCTCCCGAACGCGAATAGTAACCATGTCGATCTAACGCTCTTTTTAACCCATCTTTTGCATCTGAGCGAGAAAATCTGCATTTGATTTCGTCTTGCCCATCTTGTCGAGCAACAACTCCATCGCTTCAACCGAGGATAGAGGATTCAAGACCTTACGCAAGACCCAAACACGATTAAGATCATCCTTTTTCAGTAGGAGTTCTTCCTTGCGGGTACCGCTCTTCTGAATATCAATCGCTGGAAAGACGCGTTTATCAACCAATTTTCGGTCTAAGTGGATTTCCATATTCCCAGTACCTTTAAATTCCTCAAAGATGACATCGTCCATCCGAGAACCGGTATCAACTAACGCCGTCGACATAATCGTCAACGAACCACCCTCTTCAATATTACGTGCGGCACCAAAAAATCGCTTCGGCTTCTCCAGCGACTTTGAATCCAACCCACCCGACAACACCTTTCCAGAAGGTGGAATTACGTTGTTATAGGCCCGCGCCAAACGAGTGATGGAGTCAAGAAGAATAAAGACATCTTTCTTGTGCTCAACAAGTCGCTTCGCTTTTTCTACTACCATTTCAGCAACTTGTACATGTCGTTGCGCTGGCTCATCAAAGGTCGATGAAATAACTTCACCATCTACCGTACGCATCATGTCGGTAACTTCTTCTGGGCGCTCGTCCACCAGCAAAACCATAAGATAAACCTCCGGATGGTTCTTCGCAATGGATTGCGCGATGCTCTGCAGTAACATCGTCTTTCCGGTTCGTGGTGCAGCCACAATGACGCCACGTTGGCCCTTTCCAATGGGCGTCATCAAGTCCATAACGCGAGCGGACAGGTTGTCCGACTCAGTTTCAAGTTGCGCTCTTTCTTGCGGATAGAGTGGCGTAAGGTTGTGGAAGTAGATTTTGTCACGACCTCGATCTGGCGATTCAAAATTGACGGCCTCAACCTTAATAAGCGCAAAATAACGCTCGCCTTCCTTAGGATGCCTAATCTGCCCAGAAACAGTATCCCCGGTTTGTAAATCAAACTTTCGGATCTGCGAAGGCGAAACGTAAATATCATCAGGACCTGGCAAATAGTTAAAATCCGGCGCACGCAAAAACCCGAAGCCGTCTGGCAATACTTCAAGAACTCCTTCGGAGAAGATAAAGCCGCTTTGTTCCGTCTGCGCCTTCAAGATCTGAAAAATCAAATGCTGCTCCGGCATACCTCCCGCACCAGCAATGTTTAAATCTTTCGCTACCTGGGTAAGTTTCTTGACCCCCATGCCCTTAAGGTCATTGATGTTAAGCGTGTCTTTTCCTTTTTTCTGGCCGGACTTCCCCGTCGACGTCTTCTGCTTTTCAGACTTTTCCGGTTTCTCCGCCGTTACGGAGTCAGACGATTTTTCAGGCTTTACGCTCGCCTTTTTTGATTTGTCAGGCGCCTTCCTT
>CAYFJM010000291.1:0-2807 GCA_964343415.1 uncultured Vicinamibacteraceae bacterium
GACCCTGCCGCTACTGGACTACCTGGCTCAGTTGGTGAGTTCGGTTGGGGGGGGGCCTATCATTCCACTTACTGGGTCGACCCGAAGGAGGAGTTAGTTGTTGTCTACCTCACGCAACTCATTCCAGCGATCAACATCGATGATCACCAGAAAGTGCGGACGATGATTTATCAAGCGATTATCGATTGATAAGTGTGCGGAACTCTTCATAAAAAAAGTGCCGACGGTGACGAATGTCACCGTTCAGATTAACCACCTGAGTACGAGTTGATTAATCCTCACTTCCATCTATGGAGATGTTCGATAGGCTTGATTTACGTCATCAAATGTCGGCAGCGACATCAATAATCAACGTTCCCGGCTAATCAGGAAGCGCGAAGGCAATCATCCTGGGACCACCACCGATGCCGAGTGCGACGTACTGTTTACCATCAACCATGTAGGTCATTGGCGTCCCGAGGGCGCCTGATGGCAAGTCAACGGACCCGAGTTCTTCACCAGTGGCCTTATCGTAGGCGACCATCCGTGGTCCGCCGTTGGTACCGCCGGCAGAGAGATTGTAGATGACCAATGTTTTTGTCAGGACGACACCTGTCCGTGTTCCATCTCCACCGAGTGGTGGAAGGTTAAGGTCGCGTAGCCTTGGATGATTGCGAAACCGGTCGCCGTTTCCAGTTGGGACCTGCCAGACGTATTCACCGGTATTGAGGTCAAGCGCCGACATTCTGGAGTACGGCGGTTTCACCAAGGGCAATCCTTGAGGCATCATCGGCCCGTTTCGAAACGTTCCGGCTCGAATGCGTTCTAAACGACTAGTCTCATCTGCACCGTGGGTGTACGGCACCGTTGCTCCAAGTGCTGGGTCCGGTGTGTACATCTCAACTACTGATATTTGGTTGTGGGACGGGATATAGAGAATGCCAGTTTCTGGATCGACGGCGCCCCCAGACCATCCGGCTGTTCCTCCCGGCGGCGGTCGCATGACCGTGCCTTTCGTTTCACCTTCGACGGGTAAATCAAGAGGTGTAAACAGTGGACCGAGTCTCCAGCCGTCAACAGCTTCGAGTGCCATCGCTCGAATTTCTGGTGTGAAATCAACTAAGTCATCAACAGTGATGCCCTGATAGTCGAACGGGTCTGGCTTTGTTGGGAAGGGTTGTGTGGGAGACAGTACTTCACCAGGCATGTTTGAGTTTTGCGGCACGGGGCGTTCTTCAATGGGCCAAACAGGATCACCCGTTTCCCGGTCAAAAACGTAGACGAAGCCTTGCTTACTAATCTGCGCCAGGGCCTTGATGTCACGACCATCAACGGTGATATCAACCAAGTTGGAGTGGGTCGGGAAGTCGTAATCCCACAAGCCATGATGGACAGCTTGGAAATGCCACTGGCGCTGTCCTGTTTCAACGTCAACAGCAATAACGGATTCTGAAAATAAGTTATCACCTGGGCGATCAACTCCGACGTAGTCATTGGTGACAGTTCCGGTCGGAAGGTAGACATGTCCGAGTTCATTGTCACCGGCAAGCATTGACCAGACGTTGCCGTTACCAGAGTAGCGCCACGAGTCATTACCCCATGTGTCAACGCCGTATTCGTCGGCGCTATTCGGTACAGTGTGAAAATCCCACGAATGTTCACCTGTACGCGCATCCCATGCTCTGACCCAGCCGGGGATCGCTTCTTTTGTGATTCGTCGGTCAGCGACATGGGAACCGTGGATGACTTTGTCGCGGACGACGATTGGCGGCGAATGAACTCCCCAAGTCAGCGCATTCAAATAGTCACGTTCACCACGTACCGCACGTGGCACACCGGCCATCGTGTCGACCATGCCACTCCCGTTCGGACCAAAATCAGCACATGGTTGACCAGTTTTCGCGCTTACGCAGACGAGATAGCCGTTGCCAGTGCCCCAGTAGATCCGTTCGTCATCTGCACCATCCGTCCAATAGGCCACACCCCGTTGGGACCAAGGCGCACTCATTGTTGGAGTGCCGTCCTCATAGCTTTTCGGGTTAAAAACCCACAGAGTTTTTCCGGTGGCGGCATCGACCGCAACGCCTTGTGAGAGCGGAGTATTGAAGTAGAGCACTCCATCGACCATTAATGGCGTAGCCTGTAGACGCGAGGCAATAGGTGGTTGGCTGGATCGGTACAGATCAGGCGTATCGGTTACGAGTGAGTCAACGATGGTAGAAAGGGGTGCCCACCATTCACCTCCGCCGGGGGTGGATCGACTGATTGTATTGTCGATAGAAAGCCACTCCCACGCTATTTCAAGGTCGGAAAAGTTACTGCCATCAATCTGGTCGAGCGGTGAATATTTTGTACCTCGAATATCACCGGCATAACTGCGCCATTCACCGTTTGACGTGTCGTAGGTTTGCCATGGTTGGGCATGCACGGTTGAGGAGACTACACTGATGGTTAAAACAAAGAAGGCAAGTCGTATCTGGTTGGGCATTGGTTTATATTAATCCTTCAGGTTTTAGCTGATTGGTTCGGTCAAGGTTGTTGGGTGGTGTCCAAAGGAATGTCTCGAAGGCGTTCTTGAATCGTGCCAGGAACTCCGAGGTTAGTATTTGCCCCGAGGTCTTGGAGTAGTTTGGCTGTGTCAGGCCAGCTCTGGAATTGGAACGACTGTTTAGATCCTTCAGCCAATCGATATGCAGTGCGGCCTCTAAAGTCACGAGCATCGATGTCAGCACCTTTGGCAACAAGAAATTCTACAACTTCATTCAATCCACGAAACGAAGCTCCATGGAGAGCGGTGAAGTCGGCCTCATTTGTCGCATTGATATTGG
>CAYFJM010000292.1:0-2806 GCA_964343415.1 uncultured Vicinamibacteraceae bacterium
CAGTAGACACCACGCCAGACGAAGCAAGGGGGCGAACACCCACACGTGGCTCTGAGCTACGTGAAGGCAGAGCAATGGCCGAGACAGGCGTTCAGGGCATGGGCATAGGTCTCTCCGCAGGCGGACTTGGGGGAACTGGCACCGAACTCGACGTCGGAGATTTTTGTTGCCCTGATTATCTAGCAACAATGCTCGAACTTATTCGACGCCGATGGGATAACAATCAACGCGTACCTGGCATCTCAATCGTTCGCTTTACGATCCAACGAGATGGTTCCATTAGCGACGTTGGATTGCACCAAGGAAGCGGCCAAGTAGCACTTGACCTCAGTGCTCAGCGCGCCGTCATTTTAACTCGGGCCATCCAACCATTGCCCTCTGCTTTTTCTGGAACTAATTTAACCGTGCGGCTTACATTTGAATACAGACAATAATGCGATTACTTAGTCCGCTCAAAGCTATCTACTATCTGCTAACTCTAACTCTCGTACTCGGCTTCGCCAATCTCACGGTCGAAGGTCAAGCGCTATCCAGCACTTCCCAACGACAACGGTCCGAGCTCGATCTTGTTATCGGAGACAGAATTGGAGCCCAACCACGCTTCGCAGTACCAAATTGCCTCGCACTAACCAGCGATTCATATACCCAAGAGGCAGCAACCACTATCGCCGACGTGCTCTGGGCTGACCTTGCGTTCGAACGAGAATTTTTGATGATCGCCCGCGATACAGCGTCTACGATACCAGCCGCTCGCACTCTGACAGATCTCCCCTTTGATGCCTGGAGGGAACTCAGTGCGGACGGAGTTGTTAGCTGCTCGGTTAGCCGTATTTCTGAAAATGAGCTGCGTGTCCAAGCGCGACTATTTAACATTAGAACACTGGAGTCCGCCTTTGGCGTCGAATACTCAGGAGCCGTGGACAACGTCAGGCTTTACGCCCATCAGTTAGCTGATGAAATTCATCGGCATCAAACAGGCCTTAATGGTATCGCTAGAACACATCTGTCTTTCATTTCCGACAGAGACAGCCAGTCTGCCCTGGGTCTAGTACCTGATCGACAGACAAAAGAAGTTTATCTTTCCGATTATGACGGGGCTAACGTCCGTCGCGTGACCGTAACTCGCACACTGAACGTAACACCAAATCTTGGGCCAGCTGGTCGGTCTCTTGCGTACACTTCTTATCGAACTGGATTTCCCGATGTCGTGGTTTCTCACATCTACGAAGGTCGGATGGAGACGCCAGCAGGTGGCAGCGAAAGGGTGCACAATTGGCTGCCCTCGTACTCTCCCGATGGCACACAACTAGCGTTCAATTCCAATCGAGATGGAAACATCGAAATTTACATTATGAACGTCGACGGAACGGGTACTCGACGGTTAACTAACCACCCCGGCATCGACACTAGTCCGACCTGGTCGCCGCTAGGCCATCAAATTGCTTTTACATCAGACAGAAGCGGTTCGCCACAAGTCTACGTCGTTGACATTGACGGTACCGGCTTACGCCGAATTACGTTTGAATCCTATTGCGACCGACCTACATGGTCACCAGCACCGTACAATGAAATTGCATACGCCTCGAGGACAGGACCGGGGTTCGACATCAAGGTCGTCGACCTTGCTACAAACGAAGTGCGGCAACTCACGTTTGGTCAGGGCAGCAATGAAAGCCCCAGTTATTCGCCCAACGGAAGACACCTAGCTTTCTCGTCAAGTCGCGGTAATGGTGAAAAGCAAATCTATTTGATAGGCCGCGACGGACGCGGATTAAAACGATTAACAAACACTGGCAACAACGAGATGCCTAGTTGGTCACGATAGTGAGGTTATACGTGAATCAAAGTAAAGAACGAGAGATTTCTACTGAATTACGAACAACATTATTCGTCGTACTGGCATCTGTTGCTGTTCTAGGCCAAGCGTGCGTCCGAACACCTCCACCCGTCGAACCGGAACCACCTACTGCTCCACCGCCATCAGAAACAGAGACGCCACGTCCGCCTAGCCCACCACCTATTCCAGTCGAGCCAGCGCCTCCTGTTGTCCCGGAGGATGAACTGTCAATGCGGACTTTGGAAGAGATTAACCGTGACGCACCACTCGATCCTATTTTTTTTCAATATGACAGCAGTGAACTTGATGACTCAGCCCGACAAATTATTCAGAGCAACCTTGATACTCTCAGAACAAATCCAACATGGGTCATCACCATTGAGGGACATTGTGACCAACGCGGAACACCAGAATATAACCTCGCGTTAGGTGAACGACGAGCGCTCGTTGTGCGAGAACACCTTGTCGACCTAGGACTAAATCCGGCCCGTGTTCGAACCGTCAGTTATGGAAAAGAGTTCCCTTTCAATCCGGCCGACACGGACGAAGCGCACGCTACAAACCGGAGAGCTCATTTTGTCATCACGCAGAGATAGCGAACAACTACGTGAAACTGAGTAAATTGAGTTACAGTAATGACGACTAGCTGAGAGGCTCTAAATGACGCATAAACACTTAATTTGTCTCGCTCTTATTATCAGCAACTTCTCCCCGGTCTATGCCGCTGATCGCGAACACGAACAGTTAATGGCAGATATTAGGATGTTGCAGGAACAAACATTGCAGTTGCATCATCTTATCGCTGCGTTGGAGGGCACGCTTTCCACACTTTCCGTTCGCCTAGACACGCAAGATGCTGACCTGAAGCGCTCTTTCGCCGATCAAAGACTCTCGACAGATAACATGGCGACCGGTGTGAGGGTCTTACGAGAGAAATTGGACGAAACAAATGTGCGACTTTCATCAATG
>CAYFJM010000293.1:0-2803 GCA_964343415.1 uncultured Vicinamibacteraceae bacterium
TTATGGAGGTCAAATTTTCAGATCAAGCCCCCACGATCAGAGCAGAAAAAGTGGAATCATGGTTGGAACACCGCTGCGCCGTGGCACCAGGATTGCGCGTATTATCAACCGTCGCCAAATGTGCTTTTGTCAGCCTGGATCGCAGTTGATGACGCGACCAAAGACAACGGGGCAATGCGAATTATTCCGGGCAGCCATAAACAGCTTTACCCACATGTCGCAAATCCGGATTATCTACCGGGCTCAAATTTTTTTGAAAAATCGGTCGATCCAAAAACAATCGATATTTCCAAAGCCGTCGATATTGAATTGCAGGCCGGTGAATTTGTCTTGTTTAGCGAAAGTGTTTTGCACTCCTCACCCGAAAATGTATCAGAGCACCGGCGATTTGGTATTAGCCCGCGCGTCACGGTTCCGTTTGTGGATGTCGGTGATCGCGATTCCCTAACAGCGCTTATGCTTAAGGGCAGAGACTATATGGGGGAATACAATATCGGATCGCCGCCTGGGTAGTGGTGTCTGATCACGCGGCTCAAGGCGGGACGACCATGCAGTCCGGTTGACTCGTGGTCAGTTGGTGCTGACTATTTTTTGATAGGGTACTTAAAAGGTAAACAATGAGATCCGAGCTTATGCACGACGGGGTTGTCCATTACCGGGACAATGGATTTGTGGTGATTGAAGATTTTTTGGATCCGACGGAGCTTGATGATTGGCGCAACGCGGTCGATGAGGCAGTTCTTTTAAGGGGCAAAGACAAGGTTCCATGGGGTGAAGAAGACTAGCCTGAATCGGCGATTTTCAAACAAAGAATGCAGCTTTGGATGGACAACGAGCGCATGAAGGCCCTGCTGCACGACGAGCGAATCGGTAGGATGGCAGCAGATCTTGCAGGAGTGGATGGGGTTCGAATCTGGCATGATCAGGCACTGACTAAGATGCCTTGGGCAAACCCAACTTCTTGGCATCAAGACAACCCAAAATGGTCGCTCACCTCCGATGCGGCGATTTCTATATGGATTGCGCTTGACGATGTGACCGCACACAACGGATGTATGTATTTTTTACCCGGATCGCAAAGGGGTCGGTACAAAGAGGTTCCAGTCAAGGCGCCGATGTCAGAAATCTTCACCGTGAATCCCGAGCTCGCGGGAATCAGCCCGGTTCACGCCCCAATGCAGGCAGGAAGTTGCTCTTTTCACAATGGGTTGACGGTCCACGGCGCTGGAGCAAATATGACGCCGGGTTTCCGTCGTGCGATGACATGCGCGTTTATGCCAGACGGAAGTACATTTAACGGGATCCGAAATGTGTTGCCGGAGTCTTATTTTAATAGTTTGAGAATCGGCGATGTTTTAAACAATAGCGAGCAAAATCCGTTAATTTTTAAAAAATCGCAGTGAGTTCTTTCAGTAATGACGCCCAGAGACGGTGCCGAAGTCGATCTTCCTTAGATTCGGTTTAACTCACCAGTAGGATTCGGGTGGTTTTTCGTGATCAATCAGTTTGCATGTGTACACAGCGGTTTCATCAAACGGGTAACGTTTCTCGATGTCATCGGTTAGAAGTACGCCCAACCCTGGCGTATCCGGACGGTGCAAGCGCCCATGCTGTATTCGCATCGAGTCACCGATCATTTCTTCGCCGAGCGGAAATGAGAGCATGGGATACTCGACAAGATGCCCTCCGCCCGCAAACGCCGCATGATAACTGGCCATGATGGCCACCGGTCCGCCCCACGCATGGACAACGACATCGGTCCCCTGTTTTTTTGCAGCAAGAAAGACATCCAGTACCGCTCCGATCCCACCGATGACGGACGCGTCGGGTTGGACGAAATCGTAGACATTATTGTTGATGCGTTCGATCATTTCCCAGGGCGTGGTGATAATTTCTCCGCCGCATACCTGGGGCGCAACAGATTCTCGAAGCGTCTTAAATCCATCGGGATCGGCCGGTCCAATAGCCTCTTCCAAAAAGACAATAGGCCGATCGGTGAGTTTCCCAACACTCTTTACGTACTCAACAACTGCGTCTACCGTTTGAGGGGGATCCGCAAGGTTTTGGCACATATCAACCCCCACTTCGATGCCCGCAGCCGCGGCTTCATCGAGAACCCAAGCCGTCAGGCCGACATCGTCTTTTAATGCTCGAATCTTGTAAAGATCAATCTCAAGCCTTTGTAGTAATTCAAGTTCCTGGATAAAATCTTCCTTACGATCGCAGCACCCACCGCTACCGTACAGACGTATCGTGTCGGCTTTGGCTTCGCCAAAAAGTTGGTGGACTGGAACGCCCTGTGATTTAGCCTTAGCGTCAGTCATGGCGATTTCAAACGCGCTGGTGACATGGCGTGCAGCGCCCTGCAGGGACCAGTAATCACAGACTTTGCGAAGATCGCGTACCCGTTCTGTGATATCGAACGCTTCAGTTCCTATCAAATAGGGCGTACACAGTTCTACGATTGATCGGAAGACGAACGGTGCGAACACAGCCAGATAGCCCTCGCCAACACCCTTTACTCCGTTGTCCAGAGTGATTTCCACCATGCCGACGGTTCGTTTTGGCCCGTTCGGAAAACACTCCTTAATTTCGGTGCTGTTAGCATCGGCATAAGCGGAACTGAGCAGAACACAGCGTATGTTGTCAATCTTAGCCACTAGTAGCCGCGTTTAAAATCCACTTCACCGAGTAAGGGGATTCCTTGTCGAAAACGTTTTAGGTTGTCGCAGAACCATTCGATTTTTTTTGGTCTTTCATCGTCGGTGCCGCCGCCCGTGTGCTGTGTGATGATGGTGTTTGG
>CAYFJM010000294.1:0-2766 GCA_964343415.1 uncultured Vicinamibacteraceae bacterium
TAGAGTCGTTTCCATCGACGTTGATACCTGGTCTACGTACTTTTATTCGACTGCATTTAGAGCGCCCCGTGGCTGTTACAAGACATGACCGATTCGTACTACGAACGTATTCGCCCGCGGTTACGGTTGCTGGTGGGATGGTGTTGGATCCACATCCTGGGCATGGTCGATTACGTACTGGTCTCGGTCGAGTGCGGTTGAGGAAGCTTGCGCATACCGACAGAGAAGCCGTCGCCGTTATGATTTCGCAGGCCGCGGGACATGGAATTTCGAGCGCATCCTTGGTGTCACGCATTGGCCGACCAGTAGAAATTATTGAAGAGCTAGTAAGTTTGCTGATTGCTGACGGAATGGTATCTCAAGTAGGAGAATTGTTTGTAACAAAGCTGAGGCTTGATGAGGTTTCAGAGAGACTTACGGAAATGGTGGAGGGCTATCATCATGAATACCCGCTAGGTCAGGGCCTTCCCAGAGAAGAGGCCCGAGAACGGTTAACTAAGTATGCGGGCGCAGAATTGTTTCAATATGTAGTAGCGAAGTTAGTTGACGAGAATGTACTCGCCGCAGGCCCATTTCTTTCGATGTTAGATCACGAGATTGTTCTAAGTGAACAAGAAACTTTCATAAAGGAGAAACTCGAAGAATTGTACTTGGCGGGTGGCCTGACTCCTCCAGAACTTAAGCAAATAATTATCGACGAGGCTTTTGACAAGACATCTGTCGACCACATGGTCACACTGCTTATCCGAGACGGTGCGCTTGAAAGGGTGAGCAGTTTGTTATTTCATAGGACGGTGCTTGAGCGTTTAAGGAGCGACGTGCTTTCATTTAAGGCAATTCAAAATGAATCTGTTCCGCTTGAGATGGCGAAATTCAAAGAGCGATTTGGCGTGAGTCGAAAATACGCTATTCCTCTACTCGAGTATCTTGACTACGTACATGTGACGCGGCGTGTGGGAAGCGGTCGTATTATTGTTTGAGGTTTTGCTAGCGAACTTTTCGTCGAAAGAGCAGTGCTTATGGAGACGGATGTTTCGGTAAGGGTAATAATCAGTTTGGAGGGTACAATATAGCTATGGCAGAGCAGCAAGAAAAACCTTGTTTTACCGTATGCGTGTTTCAGGATTATGAATGGGCCTCGCGGGGTTTAGCCGCCCTAACGGACAACGGTTTCTCGGTAGATTCCTTGTCTCTCGTTGCCCAACGGTCTAATGATGTCGATGTTTTACTCGAAGAAATATTTGGCGTTGGAGGATTAGATATAACCTTGGATATTGCAGGGTTGGGCGATTCGGTTGCACGTGGACCTTTGGTCAGTACGCTGCAGGGTAATGACAAGGGCCTTAATCAGGTAGGCATGGCGGCCACAATGAAGCGGGCGGGTTTTCAAGATCACGATGGTTTTATTTTTGAAACGCTGACAGGGCGAGGTGGTGTGTTAGTTGCGGCGGAGGGTGAGTTGCGAGCAGCGGATGCGTTAGCGCTTTTCCATGCTTATGGTGGCGGCAATGCAGCAATCGGTGCATGGAGAGGTCGCGTATAAGAATTCTTGGGTTCTGGGTATGATTTTTAATAGCTAGTTTCCTGTTTCATTAGCGGGTTTGTGTAGTATCCAGAAAACGAATCGCAGGGGGCATTAGGTGGGGCATGGCCTCGGTCTTGGTCCGATCCCGTTCTCGAAATCATATTCACCCTATACGCCAATTGAACGACGGCGCAGGGCGAATCGTTCCGGTGCGGTTGGACCACTTAAGTTAAAAGCGTCTCGTTCGGGTTTACCGTCAGGGAAACCGAGTGGCGCCGACCGAAAGGAAGCGTCTATTCTTCCAGACGACTTAGCTCCGACTGAGTGGGCGTTTTCGATCGCGGTTGATCAAGAGCGAATGCAGCGTTCGCTTGCAATTTCTTTTGCGAGTCATATTTCAGTTGCAGTTCTAATTGTTTTCCTGATCGGCTTGTCGCCAGTACGCCAATACGAAGAGGTTGAAACTGTTGCCGAAAACTACACAGGGATCGTTTGGATTCCAGAGGAAGGATTAGGCGGCGGGGGTGGAGGCGGCGGAAATGAATCGCTTGACGTTCCCCAGGTGGTAGAAGTCGAAGGGACGGATGAGTCCGATTTTGACATTCCCATCGAAGAAAGACCAGAGCTAGTTGAACCAGAACCCGAAGAGCGAGAGGAAATTGTAAGTCAGGCACTGTCTATTTCTGCTTTGACCGCGGCCTCATCGGTAGAGACTAGGACTGGTGTTCTGGATGGTGTTCGGTCTGCTTCTACTGATTCACAAGGAACAGGCTCCAATAATGGCGCTGGTACGGGTGAGGGTGGTGGTATTGGTCCAGGAGTTGGCGATGGTCTTGGTGCTGGTGAGGGCGGAGGGACTGGGGGTGGAGTTTTTAGGCCCGGAAATGGTGTCGCTCCCCCACGAGTTATTCGCGAGATTAGGCCAGAGTACACCTCGGAGGCCATGCGGGCTCGAATACAAGGGACGGTCTGGCTCGATGTTGTTGTTCTTCCGGATGGTACGGTCGGCGATGTTACGGTGTCAAAATCGCTTGATACCGTATTTGGTCTCGACAGTCAGGCTGTGTCAGCAGCGCGCCAGTGGTTGTTTGCGCCTGGGACTAGACTCGGAGAACCGGTGGCCGTACTCGTTACATTGGAATTGTTTTTTAATCTTCGCTAAAAGAAAAAAGCCTGGAACCGCGTGGGTTCCAGGCCTTATCAGTTCGCACGTGTAATCGAAAACGATTACATCATACCGC
>CAYFJM010000295.1:0-2753 GCA_964343415.1 uncultured Vicinamibacteraceae bacterium
CCGTCGGATCCACGTCGATCGTCCGATGGACGACCGACTCGGCCAGACGCATCGTTTGAGTTTTATGGCCGTGGAGTCGTCGTCGCATAGTGAGGATGAGGGCGACCTTTCTGGTCCCGCTGTTGAAATGGACTTAACCCGACAAGGTCGAAACTTTGGATACAGTGCGTCCTATGGAAGCATTGATCCTGATTTTCGTGCAGCAAGTGGGTTTATTCCGCGAGTCGATTTGCAGCAGGCGAATGCGACGATGTCTTATCGTTGGTGGCCAGAGTCTACGCTCATGACGTGGGGGCCTTCAGTTACCTATTTTCGGCTTTACGATCACACTGGTGAACTTCAGGATGAACAGATTCAGGCTCAGACAAGTTTGCAATTTCGTAACAACATTTCAGTCACAACGACCGTAAATCGAGATCTGGAGCGGTATCGAGAAATTGATTTTCGGAAAACGAATTATGGTGTATTCGGCGTTGCAAGTGGACGGACTTTGTCTATTTATGGTGGGTTTAATGGTGGTGACGGGATTCTCTTCAGTGATAATCCGTACGTGGGGCGCAATATCGTGGGTAATATCAATTTTAGTGTGCGTCCTCACTCACGTATGCGAATAGAACTGAATAATATTTTTAGCCAATTCGTGAATCGTGCCCAAAACTCGGAAGTATTTGATGTGAAGATTTTTCGAACGCGAACGACATTTCAGTTGAGTCGCCGTTTTCTTTTGCGTTATATCGCGGAGCATAATACGCAGGCCGTGAGTGTTGGCAATAATTTATTGCTGACTTATCGAATTAATGCGGGCACGGTTGTGTTTGTCGGCTATGACGATCGCTATCAGCGTGGGACCCGTATTGACAATACCCTGTTTCCTTTTACAAGTTTGCTGCGAACGAACCGTGCGGTGTTTACCAAATTGTCTTATTTGTTTCGTTTGTAACCCCGACATGTTATCGAAAGAACGTCATTACATTTTTGTTATCTATTAATTGAAAATGAGGAGACATTGTCCGTGTATTCATCTGATGTAGTTCAAGCTGTTGATTCTTTAATCGAAGAACGAAATATTTTGAAGCATCCATTTTATGTTGCGTGGGAATGCGGTGAATTAACTCGCGATGACCTGGCAACGTATGCGCGTATCTATTATCCGCACGTAGCAGAATTTCCGGACCACCTAGAAGCGGTTCGATCTGGTTGCAGCGACGAGATCATCAGACGCACGCTCAATGACAACTTGCACGATGAACGTCATGAACCCAAGCCTCACGATGAACTGTGGCTTGATTTCGCGGCGTCGCTTGGTCTCGATCGAGACGGTGTTCGAGCGATGCATCCGCACCCAGCTGTGGTTGGAATCATCGAAACATTTGCGAGACTTGCTAGTGCAAGTACAGCCTCTGGTTTAGCGGCACTGTATGCGTATGAGTCTCAGCAACCCGCTGTCTCCCAAGCAAAGAAAGATGGCTTGGTTCGACATTACCGATTCGATGATGCGAAGGGAACAGCCTATTTTGATGTGCATGCGATAACAGATGTTACTCATAGGGAAGGCGAAAAAGAGGGACTCGGACGGTGCCTAAACGCGGGCGCGTTAGGTGAGGAAGTGCTGGATGCGACGCGGCAGGTACTGGATGCATACTGGGCATTGCTTGATGGTGTCACCGAGGAGGTTGGTTTATCCCGGTAACGAAACAACGTAGCGATTGTGACGAATCGAGCTGAAATAAATCGAGTGGATACTGTTATCTGCGATGAACTCTGAGAATGGCGTTGGTTCGGCGTTATCCACAATTGAACTTACGAATCCTGATGGTGAGTCGGTAATTTTAGGCTCTCTCTGGGAAAGACAGCCTGTGGCGCTTGTATTTTTGCGGCACTATGGTTGAATTTTTTGTCGACAACACGTCGCGCAGTTGCGCGATTATGAAGCCAGGATTGTTGAGGCCGGCGGTCGTGTCGCGGCAGTGGGACTTGGAGGCATGGACTATGCACGCGATTTTCAAAAACAAACCGGAATTACATTTCCATTACTGGTTGATGAAAACCGCACGGCGTATAACGCTGGAAACTTACGCTCCGCCACTCTCCTGCATTTATTTCGGCGTCAGAATTTTCGCGACAGAAAGGACGCTCAGTCGGATGGCCACCGGCAACACAAAGTGGGCAGTAACCCTTTTCAACTAGGTGGAGGATTTGTTGTCGCGCCAGGAAACATCGATCTATTCGCTTATGCAAGTGAGACCTTTGGAGATAACGCGCCGATCGGTGAGATGTTGAATGTGTTGCAGAAATACGCATCAACGAGTCTCTAGCATTGAGTTACTCGTTTGTCTGCCGTTAAACTCGTGACACGCGTCTTCCCCCGAGCACAGTGTCAGAAGGAAACAGTCGGTGTGTGCCCACTCGGAGATTTTCGTAATTGTCGACAAATTCAAATTCTCCTTCACGGAGTTCAAGAATGGCTACGTCAGCGGGCGCACCGATATTGAGTGTGCCTCGATCACGGAACACCGGGTAGAGCCGTGAGGCGTTTAGCGTGGATCGAGCGACGACTTGGTCGATAGTCATACCGAAATTTAAGAATTTTGACATGACGTTGGGGAAATCAATGACACTCGCCGCGCTTCGGCTTGAGGTATTGCCATCAGTTGAAATCGTGTCTGGCCAGAATCCGGCTTGCATGATTCGGTCGAACGTATCCCATAGCAAGTGCCCCGTTCTTCCGTTGGCTACGTCGAACCAGACACCTC
>CAYFJM010000296.1:0-2744 GCA_964343415.1 uncultured Vicinamibacteraceae bacterium
GAAGCTTCCGGATATGATTATTACGTACACATAGAAACCGGTGAAACAACATGGCTCCACGAACAACGGTCAGCCACAATGTCACTGATGACAACTGGCGGCGGACTCGTCTTCGGCGGTGACGTGAATGGACGATTCAAAGCCTTTGACCACCGCACTGGAGACGTCCTGTGGGAAATCAATCTCGGGTCAGCAGTCACGGGCTTTCCAATTACCTACGCCGTCAATGGCACCCAGTACATCGCGATCGGAACAGGCACAGCGAGCACTGCGTCTCTTTTCGGGCGACTGACGCCAGAAATCCGTCCAAGCGCTGGAAACACGCTATTCGTATTTGCTTTACCGGACTAGTATTTGAACGGGGTCAGGTTATACCCAGCCTCTATCTGTCGTTGTAGTTGAAAAAAAAGCACCACTTACTGTTTCATTACCGTCATTCCAGGCATCAAGGGAGCTTCAGAATGAACCGTAGCCGACACAACTTCCTGCAAACCATAGTCATCACAGGTGTGGTGATCTGCGTGATGACATACTCCGAAACTCTGTACATGCAGGAACCCGACTCATTTGTACCCGTGACTGACGCCATGCTCGAGAACCCAGCCGACGACGACTGGCTCACCTGGCGACGAACTACCGACGGCTGGGGCTACAGTCCCTTGGACCAGATTGACCGTCAAAACGTGGGTGACCTACGTCTTGTCTGGACCAGAGGATTGGCTACCGGCCGACAGGAGGGCACCCCGCTGGTTTACAACGGAACCCTTTACATGCCTCAGTCCGATGATGTGATCGAGGCGATCGACGCAGTCACGGGTGACTTAAAATGGGCCTATCGACGAGACCTCCCAGAAGACGTCTACGAGATGGTCGGTGGGAACGCGCGCACCAATCGAAACGTCGCAATCTATGACCGACTTATCGTCAATACCACCGACGATGATTTTGCCATCGGCCTCGATGCAACAACAGGAGAGGTCGTTTGGGAAACTCAAATTTTTGACTACAAGGTAAATCCCGCTGGCCACAGCGCTGGGCCGATCATCGCCGACGGTAAGATGATTTCTGGTCGCAGCTGTCGCCCTCAGGGTGGGCCAGAAACCTGTGTCGTAATCGCACACGATGCTCGAACTGGCCAAGAGGTCTGGCGGCGCAGTACCGTCGCCCTCCCAGGTGAACCTGGAGATGAAACGTGGGGCGATGTCCCCTACGAACGGCGGATTCATGTTGGCAGTTGGATGCCGGCCAGTTACGACCCGGAACTGCGACTGATCTATCAAGGTACTTCGGTCACGTCACCGGCACCAAAATTCATGCTCGGAGGCGTCAATAACACGCACCTGTACCACAATTCGACACTGGCCCTGGATGTGGATACCGGAGAAATTAGGTGGCACTACCAGCACCTCAATGATCACTGGGACCTCGATCATCCATTTGAACGAATTTTGGTCGACACCGCTGTAGCACCAGCGCCCTCAGAGGTCAGTTGGATTAATCCGAGATTACAGCCAGGTGAGGAGCGGAAAGTCGTAACCGGTATTCCTGGAAAGACTGGCGTCGTCTACACGCTTGACCGCGAGACTGGTGAGTTCCTATGGGCCAACCCAACGGTCACCCAGAATGTCATCAGTGGCATCGATGGCGCGACTGGAGAAGTATCAGCCAATTCGGAGGTCGTCTTCACTCAACCGGGACAGCAAGTATTCGCGTGCCCAACATGGAACGGAGGAAAAGACTGGGAAGCCGGTGCCTACAGCCCGTTAACCAACACGATGTACATGCCGCTACGCAATACCTGTGCACGTATGATGGCCACTACTGAATTCGACAGGAGTCGGGCGAACGAACCAAATGAAAGCCGTGCGGATATCTACGCGATCGCCTACCGACATCAGATCGCACCAGGCACAGACAACGTCGGGACGGTGCGAGCGATCTCAGCTGAAACCGGCGAAACAGAGTGGCTCTACGAGCAACGTGCGGCCACGATGTCACTTGTAGCGACTGGCGGCGGACTACTATTCGGTGGTGACGTCAACGGACGGTTCCGGGCCTTTGACCAGGAAACCGGTGAGGTCTTGTGGGAGATTAACCTCGGTTCGCCGGTTAGTGGATTCCCGATTAGCTTCGGCGTCAACGGACGACAGTATGTCGCAGTCGGAACCGGTGCTGGTGGAACGGCGTCGCATTTTATGGGACTGACACCCGAGTTGCGACCAAGTTCAGGAAATAACCTGTTTGTATTCGCATTACCGGACTAATCTCGAGTCAATCGGTACGGCTGACTACTCAGAAGAAATCTTCGAGTGCTGCGGCCGTGGATAAATGCGTCACCTGAAGGAGACCGTGATGGTAGTGACTGTAACGAACCCAACAAAAATCAGACGAGACACCCACATTGTTCTGGTTGCATTACTTATGACCGTCGCCATTACAGGGATCAGCGCACAGTCTGTTGCTGATACGGAATGGAGGCATTTTGGCCATGACGCTGCGAACACAAAATACTCCCCTCTCGACCAAATAACCCCGGACAACTTTAATGATCTCGAAATTGCATGGCGATGGACGTCCATCGAAACTGAAGTCACCAGCGAAAGAGAGGGACTTCGGCCAGGTCCATTTAAATCAGTCTCACTCATGGTCGATGGCCTCGTCTATCTCAGTACTTCTCTGAGCCAGGTTGCGGCGCTCGACGCCGGAACAGGCGAATTAGTCTGGTCTTACGACCCGCGCACATA
>CAYFJM010000297.1:0-2743 GCA_964343415.1 uncultured Vicinamibacteraceae bacterium
TGCGCGCCAGCGACTCGGACTAAGGATTTCGCGCCGCCACTGGACACGCCCCCGATCATTTGTGAGAGCGTCTCAAATCCCATGGGTCCGTGTTGTGTGTCAACAAGCAGCCAGTCGTACCCCGTGTGTGCGAGTTGTTCGACGACGGTTGGACTGTGAGAGTTCACAAACAGTCCTAATTTAGGACTCCCCTCACGAAGTTGTTGTTTAAATTCGGCACCCGTTAATGCATCACTCATGTTTCGGATCTCCCTATTGTGGTGGTGAGCCGCGAAGGACTCTAACCTTCAACCCGCAGATTACGAGAACAGCATAAATCGTGCAGGCAAGTTCACCTTGTCTGATTTTTCAGCAAATACATTCACGACTATTCTATGTGTTCAGTGGTGTGCAGTGGTGTGCAGCCGGTAGTGTGTCAAAAGTAGTGCGCTACCTCGGCGGCAGCGGTCACGAACAGGAGTTCCGTCGTTTCCCTAGAACCCTTTTTGGAGCCGCCTGATTCATCGCATCGACCATCGCTTAGGCTTTCTTTGGTCCTGGTCGTTGTCTTGGTTCTACTGACAGTAATGAGGACAGTTGTTATTACTCCGGCTGCTAATCTGTATTAACTAATAGTTAAATACTTTATATTTTGAAGTATATTCATCTTCGTTTGAGATTTCAGTATCAGTCAATACTTTTAATTGGAGATGTTTTGATGATTAGAATCCGATTGGCCGTTTTGGTAATGGCCGTACTGGTCGTTGGCTCTGCGACCGTGTCCGCGCAAACAACCGTGGCGGCGAACAGAAATCGTGCGTGCACGCTTCTTCCTGGGTATACGATTGCTGATGTGGTTGAAACCGCAAGAAACTTTGAATGGGCGGAAGACATGGCACCAGGCTTGGTTGTAATCAGCAATAAAGTGGCTGTCTCTGGCACTTTTGATTTTGATTTCCTTGTGAGTTTTTACTGGCCAAGTTATGCCGATATGGTCGAAAAGCAAGGTCGATGGCTTCAGAGTCAAGCGGGAGCTAACGGGAGGCGTGGATTCGACGGTATGGCGACTTGTACCGATAATTCTCGGATGTCGAGCATTCGCCGGGCGACGGACGCCATGACTCCATCATCTTTTGCACCACTAACAGCGATGATTACGGTGTCTTGTGAGTTGAACGGTGCGAGTAATGAAGACGTGATGGCAACAGCAAAAAGACTTGGAGACAATTTTGGGGCGACGGCTCTTGTTTCCCGCCGAAATTTTGGTGGGCCGAGAGTCTTTCCATTCAATTCCGAGGCACAAATGAGATTTGTTTTTCCGAGTTGGGACGATTTTGGTGAAGGGATGGATACACTCATGCAAAATCCTGTCCCAACTGGGCAGAATTCAATGAGTTGTGGAACGGCGTCGTTGTGGGCTTCGTACCGGATCCATTCGAGAAACAACTAGTCTGCGTTTGATTAAACGAAACAATGAAAATGCCCGCAGTGCGGAATGCACTGCGGGCATTTTTTTGTTACGAACGGGAGTGCGACACTTTCTCCTTCGTTCCGTTGGTAACAAGTGGTGAGCCGCGAAGGACTCGAACCTTCAACCCGCAGATTAAGAGTCTGCTGCTCTGCCAGTTGAGCTAGCGGCCCACTCAAGATCGTTCATCTGAACGCTTCAACGTCGACGTTGGTCATTGCGAGTCTTATGTAGTAGTTCTGCAATGAGTTCGCGCATTATGTCGACTTGGGCGTGTTTTAGCAACAGGCGTGTCTGCTAAGTCATGAGTGAGTCGATGAGGAGTGAAAAAAACGGCAGATCTTTATTTCTGACGGTTGCCACGACCGTTGCGTTTTGAGTGAAGCCAGTCCTGACAGCGTTGGTAGTCTTGATGCCCTGCTTCAAGCGACTTGCAGTACTCAACCCGTCGCTTCTTCCCGGCACCGCGACGTTCCTTTGAGGCGTTACCATCACCGGGACCTTTTCGCGCTATCTGTTCCAGCCACAACTGACATCTGTCGTAGTTTTTGTCGCCGGTAGCGAGACTTTTACAGTATTCGAACTTCCGGCGTCGATCACCGTCAGAGTGTTTCTGGCCGGCGTGGCCACGCTTGTCCTTGGGGCCAGCAGTCTTTCCGGCACCGCCACGCGAAACCTCTATATCGGTCGACCCACGATGAAATTGCATCGTGTCCGTTGTCTTGGAGGGAGCGGTCGGAGTGTCGCCACCGCTGCAAGCAACGGTTATGCTGGCTAGCCCGGCAAGTACTCCAAAAACGAGGCGGCGTTTATCCATATGCAGCATCGACCAATCCGAAAAGGCACGATACTGGAATGCGCAGACGCGGTCAACCGTACCGCAGACCGCTGCAACGAAGCGTTTTGTCATTTGGGTTTCTTTTGCAGTGCGCGTCTTAGTCATGTCCATACTGTCGTAATTGCAAAAGTCGTGCCAGTTGAATGACGAAGATATCCTGCGGTTTTCTGTGTCTATCCGGTGAGGCGTTCTCCCTATAGGACAGTGGTGGTGGACAGACGTGGTCATCGGTCCACCGCGTAGCTGTTTTTCTTTGGCCGGAACCGTGTTTCTCGGGTGTGTCGATTGGTCAGTGTTGCAGGTGGCGCGCCCGGCAGGATTCGAACCTGCGACCTCCTGCTCCGGAGGCAGGCGCTCTATCCAGCTGAGCTACGGGCGCGTGGTATGTGCGTACAGCAGGTGCGGCAGCGCAGAACAAAGTGGCGCGCCCGGAGGGATTTGAACCCCCGACCTACGGG
>CAYFJM010000298.1:0-2737 GCA_964343415.1 uncultured Vicinamibacteraceae bacterium
AGCCACCACCGCCGCCACCGCCGCCGCCGCCGCCGCCACCACCACCACCGCCAGGGCCGTTAAGTGAAGAGGAATTGTTTGAGCGTATGTCATTAGATGAGCTCAACAGTACCTCACCGTTGGACCCAGTGTTTTTTGACTACGATGCATCTGAAATACTGCCGGAGGGACGTTCGATTCTTCAGCGGAATGCGGAGTGGATGCAAAAGTGGCCGTCGACGCGGATTCGTGTGGAGGGGCATTGCGATGAGCGGGGGACGAACGAGTACAATTTAGGGCTTGGGGATTCTCGAGCAGCGGCCGTACGTGATTACCTAGTGAGTCTTGGTATTCCTGGAAATCGCATTACAACCGTTAGCCGTGGAGAGGAGTCACCATTTTGTAGTGACAGCCATGAAGGTTGTTGGTCGAGAAACCGTCGCGGTCAATTTGTGGTGACAGCGAAGTAAATAATCTTTAAATAACGTTTCTAGCTGAATTAGAGAAGGGTTATTGTTTTATCGCGGGCGCATGCACTAGCATGCGCCCGGTTTTATTGCGAAGTAATCGCACGGAGTTTTTCAAGCAGTACAGGCTTCGATATTCGAACTTTCGCTAAGACTTGATGTTTGTGTAGTAGTACAGGTATTTCTGATCCAAATTGTTTTTCAAGGGTTTTGTCACCAGTGATGTCAACCTCTTCAACGGAGACGGTTACCTTATTGGGTAGCCTGGTGAGTAGTCCCTTCATTTGGTCGCATAAGTGACATCCAGGACGCGTTAACAACTGCAAGTAGATCACGCGTCGGCCATTTCTTCGCAAAGAATTTCTGCGGCTTTTCTGGGGTCTTTCGCTTCAATAATTGGCCGTCCAACAACAAGGTAGCTAGCACCAGCTTGAATCGCTTCTTGCGCACTGAGGGTGCGAGTTTGGTCGTCGTTATTTGCGTGCTTTCGGATACCTGGCGTGACAATCAAAAAATCAGAACCTCGTTGTTGTCGAAGGCGAGGAAGTTCAAGCGGTGATGCTACAACACCATCAATTTCTGCTTCCGCAGCTAGCTTTGCCATAGCATCAACTTGATCTTCGAGTGGACGCGGTACGCCAATAGTTTGGAGAGTGAATCGACTGAAACTTGTAAGTACGGTTACACCGACGACAAGCGTTCCATTATCGCCCGCAGACTCTTTGGCCGCGCGCATCATGGCAACACCTCCAGCCGTGTGAATCGTTGCCATCCACACACCAAGAGCAGACGTTGCACGAAGAGCAGCACCAACAACTGATGGAATATCATGGTATTTCAAGTCTAGGAAGATTCGGTCTCCTCGTTCGACTAATGTGCGAACCAGAGTTGGACCTTCGTTGGTAAAGAGTCGACTGCCAATTTTAAAGCCACCAGCCAAATCTCTGAGACTATCCGCTAGGTCGAGCGCGTTTCGACCGGTATCCACGTCAAGAGCGATTAGGAGCTTGTTCATTCAGTGTTCCGATCGGAGAGGTCTAGAGTGCCCACTAAGTCTTTTACGTTGCTGTATTTGTGATGGTCGAGATAACCCACGAGGCCCTCTTCTAGTTTTGACCAGATCATAGGGTCTTCAAAATTAGCTGTACCAATTTGTACTGCACTTGCACCGGCAATCAGGAATTCGATCACATCTCGAGCGGTTGAAATTCCACCCATGCCAATAATCGGAATATTTATGGCGGATGAACATTCGTACACCATACGCACTGCGATTGGTCTGATGGCCGGTCCACTTAGGCCGCCAACAACGTTCGATAGCTCGGGGCGGCGTGTTTCGATGTCAATTGACATTGCGAGAAAGGTATTCACTAAGGAAACCGCGTCGGCGCCTGCTGCTTCTGCTGCTTGTGCGATACTCGCAATATCGGTGACATTGGGGCTCAGTTTAGGAAAAATTGGCAGATCGGTTACGTTGCGAACGGCGCGAATAACTTGATCGGTTCCGGCAGCATTACAACCGAAGGTGATGCCACCTTCTTTAATGTTGGGGCAGGAAATATTTATTTCAATTGCAGCGATACCGTCAGCGTCAGATAAGACACGTGCGATTTCTGCGTATTCGTCAACACTTGACCCGCAGATGTTCACTATGACGACCGCGTTGTTGTCGCGAAGTAGCGGAAGTTTGTCGTTAATAAAGTGTCGAACACCAATACCCTGAAGCCCAATAGCATTGAGCATGCCACTAGGTGTTTCGATGATTCGTGCGGGGGAATGTCCTTCGCGTGGCTCAAGAAAAAGTCCCTTGACACTAATGGCCCCAAGTGTTTGCAGATCGACAAGGTCTGAATATTCGACGCCATAGCCGAAACATCCACTTGCCGCAATAAATGGTGTGGCAAGCTTCAACGAGCCTATCTGAACTGTCAGGTCAGGTCGGCCCAATTTAATCGCTCACTATTAAAGACTGGTCCTTCAAGACAGGACCGTACGTAATGGTTTCCGTTATCGACGACTTGTACAACGCAACTGTAGCAACCACCTAGACCACATCCCATCATCTGTTCAAGTGATACCTCAGTCGTAACCTCGCTTTGAGCGGTTAATGCGCTAACGGCATGCATCATTGGTGTTGGTCCGCACGCGTAAACCATGATTTGCTGCTTGCCAAGACGTGTAAGTTCACGGGCTAAAGGCTTTGTGATGTACCCCTGTTCTCCACGGGTTCCATCTTCAGTTGAAAGAATGACACGCACACCGCGTTGTTCAAAGAAAGAGATATGGAACAG
>CAYFJM010000299.1:0-2733 GCA_964343415.1 uncultured Vicinamibacteraceae bacterium
GTAATCCAACGTGCCGTCCACCACGCACCATCCCAGACACCCCTGGTCGATCGTAGGCCCCATCACTTGATCGCTTTACGAGTTCGAGATCTTTAATATCGCGTGAAATTGTTGCCTGCGTCGCATTGAAACCGCGAGACCGAAGCCGTTTCCCCAACTCGTCCTGACTACAAATGGCCTCGTGGGAAACAAGATCAAGAATAGCCGACTGTCGATATTTCTTCATAACTATACAAACAGATGAATCATTATACACAACGTTCAGCCTCGAACAAAAGCATCATAACAACTATATTTAAAAGGGATAAAGTAACTATTTGGATAGTCTCGTTTGACGAATGCATAGCTAAGAATGTATATATAGTCTCTTCTAGGCATAAATATTCATGGCTAAAATACAATTAGGCATCGCCGGCGCTAGTGGTTACGGGGGACAGGAACTTTTACGGCTAGCAGTGCGACACGATGACGTCGAAATCGCCGTCGCAATGTCCTCTGCAGGAAACAACGAGACACAAGAACTGCCGGCCCTGAAGAACTTGTGGAATGGCCAAATCGAACCTTTTTCGATTGAGAAACTCATCGCCAAAAGTGAAGTTGTGTTTCTTGGATTACCCGACGGCATTAGCGCAGAACTTGCACCCAAACTAGTAAGAAATGAACGCAAAGTGTTCGATCTCTCCGGTGCGTTTAGACTTCGTAATAAAGAACTCCGAAAACAGTGGTATCCAAAAAGCCCCTCGCTTCCTGCAACAACTACCTATGGACTCCCGGAATGGAATAGAGAAGCTCTCTCAACGGCCAATCTTGTCGCTTGTGCGGGTTGCTATCCAACAGCAGCCATTCTCGCTCTGAAGCCATTAATCAAATCCGGCCTGTTGGCGGACAAGGCCGAAATCTACATCGACGCAAAGTCTGGTGTCTCGGGCGCGGGAAAAAAACCTTCAGAACGAACACATTTTTCAGAGGTACACGGAAGCATCGCAGCCTACGGAATCTTTTCCCATCGCCACGCAGCGGAAATCGAGCAAGAACTCCATAGGCCTGTAACGTTTGTACCCCATCTGGTCCCACTGGACCGTGGAATTCTCGAAACTATTTATACACGAGTGAATCCAGGCACAACGGACCAGACAATCCGTGAAGCACTAGACGTGTACCAAAAGTCACCCTTTGTAAGGCTGACAGGAAACACACCTCCTGAAATCAAACATGTCGTACGCACAAATTTTTGTGATATCGGTTGGGTTCTCGAGGGCACACGCCTAGTGCTAGTCGCCTGTATCGATAACCTCGTTAAAGGTGCTGCGGGACAAGCTCTTCAAAGTTTCAACATCGCCCATAATTTAGAAGAATCGAAAGGGCTACTGTGACCTCGCTAGATGCGAGACGGTCACGACAACTGACCGTCGTAAAACTCGGCGGTGAACTACTTGAAGAGGCCTCATCTTTACGGCAACTGGCCCGAACCTTAGCCGAGCAAGCCTCACGAAAACCCTTAGTCGTCGTCCACGGGGGTGGGCGAGAAGTTGATAGGGACCTAGCTAAACACGGCATCCCTAAACAGTCAATCGATGGCTTACGTATTACTGACATAGACACACTAAACATAGTCATTGGTGTGCTTGCTGGGCGTGTTAATACCAGACTAGTATCCACGATGAGTGCGGCTGGCTCGAGTGCTGTCGGCCTCACGGGTGCCGACGCCTCGTTAGTGCCAGTTCGACAAAACAAAAGCTACCGCGCCGCTAATGGAAAACAGTGGGATCTCGGCTATGTCGGTCATCCGTATAGCAAGGAACCACCCAAACTACTGCTCGACTTGCTTGAGCAAGGCTACACGCCGGTCATCGCTAGCATTGGCGCCGGTACGAAAGGACAACTTTACAATGTCAACGCCGACACATTAGCTAGCCATTTAGCCGTTCGACTCAAGGCTAGTCGGCTTGTTATTGCTGGAAGTACTAATGGAGTCTTAACACCTTTAGGGAAAACAATACCTACACTAGCCGGCGACTCTGTAACACGTGTAATTGATGACGGTTCTGCAAGTGCTGGCATGATAGCCAAATTACTTGCCGGTCGAGAAGCACTAAGAAATGGCGTCGGTACCGTAGCAATTATCAATGGAAACAATGCAAGACGTGGACTCTTCGAACGAGCGGTTGGTGGAACAGTACTAACGCAATAATGTCTTACGCTCGAAAATATGTAACAGAACGATGACAAATCAATTTGAACAGATTATTGCAAAAGAAGCCGAGCATGTGCTGCAAGTATACAAACGCATACCGGTAATGTTTGTCCGCGGACAAGGTTCGCACCTAATAGATGAGCATGGTCAAGAATATCTAGATTTGCTTTCTGGAATCGGAGTGGCATCACTTGGCCATGCCCATACTGGACTCGCAGACATTATCGGAAAGCAGGCACACGAACTCGTTCACACCTCAAACCTTTATTTTCACCCACTTCAAGCTGAAGTTGCTTCGCGTCTCTCTCGCATATCTGGTCTTGAACGCACTTTTTTTTGCAACAGTGGCACGGAGGCCGTAGAGGCATGTCTCAAATTCGCTCGACGGTATTGGTATAGCCAAGGCAGGACAGACAGGTCTGAATTTGTTGCGCTTGAAGGCTCATTTCACGGCCGTACTTTCGGCTCACTATCCGTAACGGCCGGGGAACCCTACCGAGTGCCCTTTTCCCCGCTTCTCCCCGGTATCAGATTTGTTT
>CAYFJM010000300.1:0-2720 GCA_964343415.1 uncultured Vicinamibacteraceae bacterium
CGGAAAATACACAGGCTTGTCGCGTTCAGTTCGATTACAACCGCATCGCGAACACGCCGCCTTGCCACAGCAATCGTTGTACGAAATTAGGTAATCCCGGTCATCCGCCCCATCACGACACGTTCCAACCCACGTAATCGGTGAGGCTTCCGCACCCGGGGGACACGTCTTGTGCGTACCGCCACAGCAGGCACACAAAGTACCACCAAGTGCGCAGTAACGCCAGTACTCACATGTCTTCGGATCACCTAACTCGGACGGTGTTTCCTGGGCGAACGCCCGAGCAACTGGCAGTAATGGCAGGGCCGCAGCTCCAACAAGTATCGAACCGATCCTCCCCAAAAAACTTCGCCTGGATACACGGCGCGCCAACAACCGAAAACTCGCGCGTGCAGCCTCGTCAAGCCAGTAGTACGCGTTGACTGTCACATCTGTTCTCTTCATGAGGTCTGTTCCTTCACCGACACATCAAGGTCGTCGCTGCTTGTGTCCTTCACCATCCGCACGTAGTCCTGCACCGTCGCAAGCCCCATATCCATCGCTTCCACCAAACTTTCGAGATGTTCCCGACTATTGACCAATCCCTTGCTCTGCAACGTACCATCAGCACCAATCAGCACCGCAAACGGGAGCTTGCTAACGTGGTACGTAACCCCTAACGTCTGGGATAGCGTGTATGGATAAGCGCCAAGACTCAAATCGTCCGCATATGCTTCGTGCTGCTCCGGCTTGTCTCCGTCACTGGCAAAAACCAATCGTATTCGTTTACGTTCACTGTTCGCTAGGGACTTCGCCGTTGGTACCAGCGAACGACATACCGGGCACGTAGGCGAAACAAACAACACTAGGGTCACGAGTCCGTCCGCGTCAGGTCCACCGACCGTCATTGAATTGCCACTAAGGTCCTGAAGCGTCAACGCCTCCGTAAGTTCACCCACTTTCGGTCCCTCGGTCGGTTGCAGTGCTCCTGCCGGGGCCACCCGTTCGTGCAAAATGCCTACCTGTCTAGCCAACGCGAGTACCACAACGGCCAAGACGACGACCAAGAACCAAAGTACAACGTTAGAGACCAGTAACGGATCAGTCATGGATAGCCTCTAGTGAGTTCCGCCAGTTCTTAATCGCAGCACCATTCTGAAATAGCTGACTCACGCTCGCGTACAAAAGTGCGCTGACCAGGACAGCAGCTACGAGCATCACGTACTCCCCGGCACTAAATTCCCGATACGGCCCCGACAGTGTCACGACCAAGGCCACACCCGCTAAGCCCACATTCCGCAACACTAGTCCAGCCGACAAGCCCTGATCATGCTGTAATGCCCCGCCAAAGCTACAGCCACACCCAATATGACCGCGCCCACGATAAAGATTGATTCCCATTGCGAGCGCGTACGCAGCAAGTAGACCAGCACTGGCATAAGCTACGATGTGGACTTGCCCTGCGAACAACCACCCAAAAGCCAGGGAAGCCTCCGCAATCGGAATCAGGTACACGGGCAACCGAATAAGTCTGCGGGGAACGAGCTCGTACTCCTTCAGTGCCGCCGCAAATTCATCGAGCCCAAAGAATTTGTGCATCGACGCTAGGAGAAATAGCAGCGAAAATCCGAGCGATACGAACCGCAGGAAGAACGGATCCACCATCTAGTCAAAATCCCTGGATGAATCCAAGTGGACCCGGATCATCGATCGTCCGATCAATCGTTAGTGCGACAGCATCATATACATGTATGTCGCCTTCCGAATCGGCCACAATAAGTTTCGGTTCGTCACTCTGCGTCACGTACAAATTACTCGCGGGTGCTCGAAGTTCGATGCGTTCGACGCGCCTCTGCGCGTTGATATCAAACACCCAAACCTCCGTACCCGCCTGATAGTGCGTGTACTCACCGCCCTCGTGCATCAAAACGTAAGCGTAGCCACTGGGAGCATGCACGCTGTAAAACTGACGGCCCCCTGGACGCCACTGTCCTTCCCCAGTCAGCAAACTCCATTCCTCACTTACCACGATGTCGGACCCGGTGACTGACACGTCGAATGCCTTTCCCTCGTGGGACAGAAGCCACCACCCGTCCGCTGTCGGCTCAGGTCGGTCGAACACCGGATCAACCTGCACGTCGAAGAACGGTCGACCACGCACACGATTCGTTTCGGTGCCATCGTCACCCAGTTGGATCAGTTGCAACATACCATCGCCACAGATCATCATGAACGCCAAATCGTCGATCGGCATGATGACCGCACAGCCGGGTGTTGAGATTTCCCCCACAAAAGTACGATTCTCGACATCGACTACAGTCACAGACTGAGCCGGCGTCATATTGAACACGAGAAAATATCGTCCATTTCCCGTCAACCCCGCATGCCGCCGTACCGGTTGCCCTTCCACTTTCTGCGGAATTTCAATTTCAGCAATTGGGGATAAGTTTTCAAAATCATAGACCGCGACAATATCGGTACGTTCACCGTGCACGCCACGCGAGTAGTACCCTTCTGCCGCATAAAACTCGCCGCGATCATGGGAGACTTCGACGGCCGGCGTACGATTACTTAGCGAGAGCAGTCCGTGCATCTCTCCGGTCTCGGCATCGTAGATATAGCCAGCAGTCGGAGATTTTGAAATAAACCAATTGTCATCCGGGGCAGGCATTACCTCACTGCCCACCGTCTCGGCAGGAATCTGTGCCTGCACCACCGGAATGAGCAACAGCAGACACAAC
>CAYFJM010000301.1:0-2707 GCA_964343415.1 uncultured Vicinamibacteraceae bacterium
TCGCGAAGGTGGGCGAACGGTCGGCTCCGGAACCATTACAGAAATCGTGGAATAATTTAATGGCAACGTTTAGCGATAAGATCCGCATTCGATTAAAAGCCTACGATCATCGACTACTGGACCAATCGACGACGGAAATTGTCGATACGGCAAAGCGGACCGGTGCTCGGCTTGCGGGTCCTATCCCGTTGCCAACTGATAAGAATAAATGGACCGTTCTGAGGTCACCGCATGTTGATAAGAAATCACGCGAGCAATTTGAAATACGCACTCATAAGCGGTTGATCGATATTTTTGAGCCAACACCTCAGACCGTAGACGCTTTGATGAAACTTGATTTGCCGGCTGGTGTTGATGTGGAAATTAAGGCTTTTGGCAAGGAGCACAACTAGTGGTTTCCGGGATTATTGGTAAAAAGATCGGAATGACCCAGATCTTTGATGCTGAGGGACGGGTACAGCCAGCTACTGTGCTTAAAGCCGGTCCGTGTGTCGTTGTGCAGCGTAAGAATGTTGAACAAGATGGGTATGATGCCGTACAGCTGGGTCTAGTAGAAGACCGTCCCGCTCGGGTGTCGAAAGCTGTCGCAGGTTTATACAGTCGTGCGAATGTTCCACCCACTCGAGTTCGCCGTGAGTTGTCGATTACGAGTGATGGCGATATTCCAGCCGAAGGCGACCAAGTTTTAGCGAGTCTTTTTGAACCTGGTGAACAGGTGGATATTACCGGAGTGAGCCGAGGGCGAGGATTTCAAGGTGTTATGAAGCGGCATGGGTTTGGTGGTGGTAGGGCTACCCACGGGTCAATGTTTCATAGGGCTCCTGGTTCAATTGGCCAGTCGTCATATCCGTCACGAGTTTTAAAAGGTATGCGTGGCCCGGGTCGTATGGGTGGTGACAAGGTAACGGTTCGAAATTTGAATGTTATTGACGTTGATGCGGAAAAGCATACTGTGGTTGTGAAGGGAGCTGTTCCTGGTGCGCCTGGGGCATATGTTGTTATACGGAAAGCGTTGTCGCCGAGGCGGCGAGCATCGCAGGTTGTTGATGATGCCACGAAGAAGGGCAAGTAGCTGTTGTTTTTGAATTGTGTGATGTTATGACGCTTGATGTGGTTAACGAAGAGAATAAGAAGATCGACTCGTTGGAGTTGAGTGATGAGGTTTTTGGTGGGCCTGTGGCCACGTCACTTATTTGGGAGTCGGTCGTTCACGAACAGGCATCTCTTCGACGGGGTACCCACGCAACT
Source organism: uncultured Vicinamibacteraceae bacterium (assembly GCA_964343415.1). Lineage (GTDB taxonomy): Bacteria > Acidobacteriota > Vicinamibacteria > Vicinamibacterales > UBA8438 > DTWD01. The sequence continues at coordinate 1,249 of CAYFJM010000301.1, forward strand.
AAAACAAGGGGCTTGGTGAGTGGGACGGGAAAAAAGCCATGGCGACAAAAAGGCACTGGTCGTGCGCGTGTTGGTGAGGCTCGAAATCCGCTTTGGCGAACTGGTGGAACCGTGTTTGGGCCGCAGCCACGTAGTTATGCCTATCGTCTTCCTCGAAAGGTAGCACTCGGTGCATTGCGTGCTGCGTTGAGTCAGAAACTTCAAGAGGGTTCCGTAATTGTGCTTTCAGAGTTAGCGCTTGCCGAGCCGAAAACGAGGAAGGCGGTTGAGTTACTTGACGGTCTTGGTGTTTCAGGGAAGGTATTGCTTGTCGATGTAAAGCCTGATGAAAATCTTTTACGCGGCGTGAATAATTTGCCAGGCGTGCGAGTGGTTTCTTCAGGGCGCGTGAGTGCGCGTGACGTGATCGATGCGAGATCTATGGTAGTCACGAAGTCGGCCACCGAGCATTTAGTGAAGGTCTTGGAAAGATGAAACAGACGGATGTAATTCGTCGGGCGATCGTGACTGAAAAGACGACGTTGCTCCGTGAAGGCGGTCAGATACTCGCTTTTGAGGTTGCACTTAGGGCAACGAAGGTGGATATCAAGCGTGCGATCGAACAGTTGCTTGGCGCCAAGGTCGAAGAAGTGCGGACCGCGGTTTCGCATGGGAAGGTCAAACGTCAGGGGCAGTTTTTTGGTCAGCGTCCAGATTGGAAGAAAGCGTACGTTCGCCTGAAACCAGGCGAGCAAATCCCTGATTTCTTGGAGGGTGCGTAGTAGGCGCAGCGGGGCACGAAGATAATGGCAAATCGAAAATATAAACCAACCTCGCCAGGTCGTCGTTTTTATACTGTGCAGACTTTTGATGAAATCACATCAACGAAGCCTTATCGACCCTTAACGCGACCACTAAAAAAATCAGGAGGAAGAAATAATACTGGAGAGGTTACGATGTGGTGGCGCGGTGGGGGGCACAAGCGTGCTTACCGTGTGATTGATTTTAGACGAGAGAAATTCGATATACCGGCCAAAATATCAACTATTGAGTACGACCCGAATCGGTCGGCGCGCATCGCGCTGGTCACGTATGCTGATGGAGAAAAACGTTACATTCTTCATCCACTTGGCACGAAAGTCGGAGACACAATCCTGTCGGGCGAGCAGGTCGATATATTGCCGGGAAACGCTTTACCTTTAAGAAATATTCCTCTTGGCACACAGGTGCATAATGTTGAATTACGACCAGGTAAAGGTGGGCAATTAGCTCGAAGTGCAGGAGCGTCTGTGCAGGTTGTCGCGAAAGAGGGGAAGTATGTCACCTTACGGCTGCCTTCAGGTGAGACCCGTTTTATCATGCCCCAGTGTCTCGCTACTATCGGTCAGGTCGGTAACCTTGATCATGAAAATATTCGAATCGGGAAAGCTGGGCGTCAGCGATGGCGTGGTCGACGACCTCATGTTTGCGGTAATGCGAT
>CAYFJM010000302.1:0-2705 GCA_964343415.1 uncultured Vicinamibacteraceae bacterium
CTAACGCTGTTTCAAAAAACTCTCTAGCGGACGACCCGCCAAATCCTGATAGAAGAACAGCTGCTCGAAACTGTACGTAGCTATCCTCGTGTAACTGCGCGGCCCGGACCAATGCGGGAACAGCAGAAGCAGCATCCGTTCGACGCAAAACACGAGATGCATCTGCTCGTATCAAAAACTCAAAGTTCCCGAGTAAAGAAATTGCCTTATCAATCTCGGCAATCCTGTCAATAGGAACCGGTTGTCCACCAAGCAAACCCACCGATACTGATGACAACACACCCGCAGTAATGACTACTGCATGGCAGACGCGAATCACGATTCGCCCGCAGCCTCGACACTAGTTGCCATCTTAAGCACCATTTGCCGATAAGCCTCGGTGTCACGTGGCGGCTCAACAGGGTAATTCTTGGTGTAGCAGGCAGTGCAATAATCAGCATAGCTATCACCAACCGCCTGCTGCAGACCATCCATACTGAGGTACGCGAGTGTGTCAGCCCCCATATAGTCTCGAATCTCCTCAACGCTATGCTTGGACGCAATCAATTCATCGCGGTGTGGAGTATCAATACCGTAGTAGCAGGGAGACACGGTCGGTGGACAACTGATTCGCATATGAACCTCGCTTGCACCAGCCGCCTTGATCATGGAAACGATTTTCTTACTTGTCGTACCACGAACGATAGAGTCATCAACGAGTATTATTCGTTTGCCTTCGAGAATACTCCGTACCGTGTTTAATTTGACCTTTACTTTCAGTCCTCGTACCGACTGGTGAGGCTGTATAAACGTCCGCCCAACATAATGATTTCGGATCAGTCCCATTTTTAACGGAACGCCACTGTCCTCCGCATAACCCAACGCTGCACACAGACCGGAATCCGGAATTGGAACGACTGCATCCGCCTCAATTCCAGATTCACTCGCTAAGAGACGCCCCAAATTAGTGCGCACTTCATTCACGCTTCTCCCAAATACGTAGCTATCTGGTCGAGCAAAATACACATGCTCAAAAACACAATGTGCCGTCGGTGTAGATGCAAACGGCATGTACGACCGTAAACCCGAAGGTCCGATCACAAGGACCTCGCCCGGTTCAACCTCTCGCACATACTCAGCTCCGATCAAGTCCATCGCACAAGTTTCTGAACAAACTACGTAGGTATCGCCGATCCGACCAAGTGCTAACGGACGGAAGCCGTGCGGGTCACGAACTGCAATTAAACTATTCGGCGTAAGCATTACAAGCGAAAATGCGCCACTTACCTGGGAAATAGATTCCACAATCGCGTCCTCGGCCGTCTCTGCAGACGATTTCGCATAGAGATGCAAAATTACTTCCGTATCACTGTTCGTTTGAAAGATCGATCCCTCACGTACCAGCTGTTCTCGTAGTTCACCAGCATTAACAAGATTGCCATTGTGACAGAGCGCTATCTGTCCGTGCGCGCAATCAATCAAAATCGGCTGGGCATTAACGATACGACTATCGCCAAACGTTGAATACCTAACGTGACCGATCGCCATCCGGCCAGGCAGCTCGGACAACATCCGGTCATTAAATGCATCGCCAACGTAACCCATCGCCCGGCGAAGCGTCACGTTGCCTTCATTTGCAGTGGCGATGCCCGCACTCTCTTGCCCTCTATGTTGCAACGCGTACAGCCCAAGGTAGGTGAGAGACGACGCATTCTCGTGACCGTAGATGCCAAAAACACCGCATTCGTCTTTAAACTTGTCGGGACGGTCGCTATATCTATTTGAGGTCACTGTTCCGTTCAAAGTTTAAGTGTTAAGCAGCGGAATCTTCAAAGTATCGTGATACACCCGTAGACCATGCCTGCGCTACTTCATCCAGGGGCGCATCAACCACGTCCTCATCACCGATCGAAATCCGGAACCGTTCCCCACCAGAACGCCCAAGGGTTAGCCACGGAAGGGACGCTGCGGTAACCACTTCCGTCACACGACTCACGTCATTTTTTCTGATCGATACAACAACTTTAGATGCACTTTCACCGAACAAAGAACCAATTATCCCGCCAGTCAAGCTCGGTATTACCACGTCGCAGCCTATACCATCGGTATCCGCCGAGCACTCCGCGAGCGTCACCGCTAATCCACCATCCGAACAATCATGGGCCGACAGCAGTAAACCAGCAGCCACAAGTTCAACTAGGACCTTTTGGAGTCTGCATTCGGTCTTCAAATTGAGAACCGGCGGCACACCGCAAATCAAACCATGAACGACCTTGAGGTATTCACTCCCCCCAAGAGTTGCCCGTGAATCACCCAACAGCATCACTACAGAGTCAGATTCTTGAAAACGACGACCCACTGTCTGGTCAGAATTTTCAAGCAACCCCACAACACCGATAACTGGTGTTGGCAATATAGCCTCTCCATCAGTCTCGTTATAAAGACTGACATTCCCACCTGTTATTGGAATATCAAGAACTCGACATGCCTCACCGATACCCGAAACAGCCCTTGCAAATTGCCACATAATCTCAGGGCGTTCTGGATTACCGAAATTCAAACAATTTGTAGCACCAATCGGCACCCCTCCGGCACATGCTACGTTTCGTGCAGACTCTGCGACTGCCAGCATCGCACCTTGATAGGGATCAAGGTAACAATAGCGTCCGTTTCCATCGACCGAAAAAGCCAGAGCACGTGACGTTCCTTTCAAACGAACGACTCCC
>CAYFJM010000303.1:0-2697 GCA_964343415.1 uncultured Vicinamibacteraceae bacterium
CACTCTTGCCAACATCCGAAGACTGACACCCGCCTCCGATTTCACACGACCGCTATTCGGTTCAAAGTGAAGCAATCGGTCCGCTAACGTCGTACAGGCGACGACCGATTGTGGTGACGCTGGTAAGGAGGCATCGCCGTAGGAACGACCAAGTCCCCGACACAGTGTGATCTCGGGCGGTAATTGAGATAGATCGTCGGTATGAATTTCTTTCCCAACGATCCCAACACGGCCCCAGCCTGAAATTAGCTGTCCTGACATTCCATTGACACACTGTAATTAAAACGGGGCCGGTAAGTGCACGCTTAAACTGGCGGCTAGCAACCAACCGGCACCGCAGACAATCAACGCCGGTGACGAAAGCAACACGTCAACCGGAGAATCCCCTGAATCATTTCTGTAAACCAGCCTGAGATATTCCATCACACCAAAAACGACAAATGGCACTGACCAAAACTCTCTACCACCAACAAGGCCTTGACCATCCATGCAGTACAACGCATACGCCATTACTGTCATTCCGGCAGAAACCGTCAGTGCTTGGTCCAAAAAATTCCGGCTATACCCGATGAGACTCGGTCTATGCCGTGCGCTTAGACCTCCTACGATATCGGCCCGACGCTTCGCTAACGCCAAAAACAGTGCCAACGCCGAAGAACACAATAGCAGCCAATTCGACGGAGGCGCCGACACTAGAGCGCATCCGAGTAACACACGAATGACAAAGCCTGAGCTGAGCAAAAATACATCGACGAGCGGCACCTCTTTACCACGAAGGCAATAGAACAACTGGAGTCCAAGGTAAGAACCAATCAAGCTAACAACCATCCCTCGTTCGCTGGCTACCGCCAAGATCAGAGCCACGATAGCTAGGCTCGCACTAAGCATCAGAGCCGCAGACTCGGATATTTGATTCGCCGCCAATGGCCGAAACCGCTTTACTGGATGGTCGCGATCTCGGTCGATATCAAACCAGTCATTAAATACATACACGGATGAATTGGCGACACACATCGCCAACAGTCCGACACCAAAAACAAAGAAATCGAAAACGCCGCTACCGCCCAATGCAAATGGCACTGGAATAATGACGAATACATTTTTCAACCAATGCGTCGGGCGTAATAAACTCCCAACATGGACAATTGGATGAACAGATTGCGACTGTCTGTCGCTAACTGGTTCATTCATACTTTTACGATTCCGAACGTCGTGTCATGAATTCTCAAATAATTTAGTATTCGGACCAAAACAGTAGAAACCAAGATCGAAAGAACAAACCCGTTTGCAACTTCTATGGCACTCGAATACGAGCAATCCGAACACCGCCCGCTATCCCACCAATCCAAATTTCATCGCCAACCTGAATGGCAGCCGTCCCCAAAATTAACTTGTCGTTTGTAGGGTATGAAAAAATTTCTTCCGACGTCATTGACTCCGTGTCAACCAGAGCCACACGTGACGTAATTCCGTCACACACGCCTTCCCGCATGCATTCGCCGACCCGCGTATTCGTCGGCGTGCTATGACCAGCGGCTAGCAATGTACCGTCTGACGCCCAGTGAACATTATCGACATTAAAACCAACGGCGACAGTCTCCTTCACAACCGGACTCACAGCGCGCGATAAGCGCGTTACCAACTGCCCTCTATACCCAGCGACGTAGAACCAACGGCCATCCGGGGACACTTCAAGGCCATTTGGTCCGATCCCCGTACTCCCTGGAACAAGTGTCCACCCCGGCCCCGCCTGCCATTCCCACACATCATTAGTTCTTGGACTTGTTGCTGCGAAACCCCCTCCAGGAAGCGGAACAACTGCATTTAAACCTAGCCCCTCAGGTGCGACCACACAACCAATCCACGTCATGCTCGGAGTCGCACTCCCTACATCCAATTGAAAAATCTCGATCGCTTCTCGTTGGCCATGACGAACAACGTAAAGTTCGTGCACATCATCAGACCCAGAAAGCAAGCTAATGCCATGGGGCCGAAAGCCATTAGTTGTCATACCAGGACAGGATCCGTACCGCTGCCGGTCATGTTTCGATTGCGATGTAGCTGTCGGGAACACAACAACCGAACTGTGATCGCGACTATCTACCGCCGACAAATAGCCATCGTCCTCCATACTTGAGACGATGACCCACGGAGTTTCCGGAACGGCAATTAGGTCCTCTGGGCTAATCGGGCCACAAGCAAATTGCACATTACCATCCGGTTCACACTGGGCTTCCGAAACACTAAGACCGCCCAGAAAACTAACGACAGTAAATACCAAGACACGCATAGCCATGTGTTTACCTCTCTTTAAATTCCTTCACCCACCACACCGCAATAATGTTTTCAGCGTTATCCATCAGTAGATCGCTATGCACAAACTGGAACCAATGCTACTTCGCTATTGCCAATTCCTGCCGAAGATAGCGCAAACAGAGCACTGCCAGACCAAAAGGAATTCCAGCAAAAACAACTACTAAAGGTGTTGAAATAAGCCCGAGATAAAACAAATACATCCACCAAAAATCAAGGCTATAGGCAAACTGAGATGAAAAATCTCTAGCTTCTCCATCACCTGCTTTGATTTCTGGTCTCGCCTCGCTTCCGACAAGATGACTTATGTTGCGTGGCACAGCATCAAACGCTGCTTCCGCATTCAAAACCAGAGCCGACGACTGCCACTCCCACCGACGAAGT
>CAYFJM010000304.1:0-2695 GCA_964343415.1 uncultured Vicinamibacteraceae bacterium
TCTGGTGTCGGGCCGAAATTGTCGGTGCGGAATCTCCACGCAACCTCTAAGTCGTTGAAGTTATCACCATTAACCTGGTCGAGCGGCGAGTAACGAGTGTGTGCCAGGTCTCCCCCGTACGAAGGCCACTCGCCGTCCTGTGTGCCGCGTTCTTGTGCGCCAAGGGCAAGTGTACTACTGACAATGGCCAGTCCAAGAAAAACCGAAAAGCAATTGTATCGAGCGCCGACAGATATCATTCGAGTTCCTCCGTAGTACCGTAACAGTCAAGCATACCGTGGCTCGTGACATCGGCCAAAGAGGTCTTTTCAGGGTAGCATGTGGTGAACCGGTGGTATTTCACTTAACACAGGGTCCTTTTGGGGAGAAGATTCATGCGTTTAGGAAGAGTTATTGTTCGTTTCGTAGCTGTAGCGGTCCTGTCGGTGGGAGTTTTTGCGGGCTCCGCATTAGCGCAATACGGTACCACTGATGGCGAATGGTCGTATTACGGTGGCGATGCCGGAAGCACGAAATACGCGCCGCTCGACCAGATTAATGGTGATAACTTCAACGACTTAGAGGTTGCGTGGACGTGGCAAACGGAAAACTTTGGACCTCGGCCAGAAAATTATTATCGTGTGACGCCAATCATGGTGAATGGCGTGCTGTATGCAACAGCTGGCTCTCGTCGGTCTGTTGTCGCAATTGATCCAACCACTGGTGAAACACTGTGGATGTATCGCTACGACGAGGGACGCCGTGGCGAAGCGGCCCCGCGGTTAAATTCTGGTCGTGGTGTGGCGTATTGGGAGGACCCAGACGATCCAGCTGACCGGCGCATTCTGCTCATTACACCTGGGTATCAGCTTGTGGCTCTTGACGCTGATACGGGGCAACCGATTCCAAGCTTCGGAGCGAATGGCTGGGTTGATTTAAAGCAAGGTCTTGACCGTGAGGTGGATCCAATCGACGGCGCGATCGGATCGAGTTCTCCCCCAATTGTCTCGCGCGGTGTCATTGTTGTTGGTGCCGCGCTGATTCCCGGGACTGCCCCAGAATCGCGTGACAATGTTCCAGGTCACATTCGTGGATATGACGTTCGGACCGGAGAACGAAAGTGGATCTTCCATACGATTCCGCATCCAGGAGAATTTGGTAATGAAACTTGGGAGGATGGTTCCTGGGAGTACACCGGTAATGCTGGTGTATGGCCGCCGTTTTCTGTTGACCACGACCTTGGCTACGTGTATTTGCCAACAGAGCTTGGTACGGGTGATTACTATGGGGGTCACCGCCTTGGAGACAATCTTTTTTCGAACAGCCTTGTCTGTCTCGATGTAGAAACAGGAGAACGAGTCTGGCATTTCCAAATGATCCACCACGGTATTTGGGATTGGGATAATCCTGCGCCCCCCATCTTGCTGGATGTGACGGTTGATGGGCGTCCTCGAAAAATTGTGGTGCAGGTGACAAAGCAGGCGTGGGCATACGTCTTTGACCGTGAAACTGGTGAACCGGTTTGGCCGATTGAAGAACGTCCAGTGGCGCAGACAGATGTTCCTGGCGAGCGAACGTCTCCGACACAGCCATTTCCAACGAAACCATTGGCGTATGACCTGCAGGGTTTTACGCTTGACGACCTCATTGATTTCACGCCTGAACTTCGGCAAGAAGCATTCGAAATTGTTTCTCAATATCGTCTTGGGCCTATCTTCACGCCGCCGTCACTGATTGATGCCGAGGATGGAACGAAGGGGACGATTCAAGTCCCGAATCAAACCGGTGGAACCAATTGGACGGGTGCGACGGTTGATCCGGAGACAGGCGTGCTTTTTGTCCCTTCGTACACATCTCCAAGTTTGCGGGCGTTGACTAACGATCCGACTGTGTCGGATATGGATTTTATCGATGCGGGCCGGATCCGTGGCCCGCGTGGATTGCCGATTGTTAGACCACCGTGGGGACGAATTACCGCCATCGACCTCAACACCGGTGATCATATTTGGATGGTTCCGAATTCAGACACTCCAGAAAGTTACCAGAACAATCCCGCGCTTCGCGGGCTTGATATTGAACCGACCGGAACGCCGACATGGGTCGGTGCAATAACGACAAAAACACTCTTGATTGCCGGAGCGGGAGGTGGGTTTCGTCTCGACGGAGAACCGGTTCTTCGCGCGCTTGATAAAACGAATGGTGCGGTTCTCGGGAAAGTGGACCTGCCAGGGGTGACCTGCGGTGTTCCAATGACCTATATGGCCGATGACAAACAATACGTGGTTACGGCTGTTTGTAGTCGGCAACACCCGGCGCAACTAGTGGCATTGACATTGCCGTAGGTTTTAGTCTTCGTTGAGATCTAGATGCATCTTGTCCGCCTATCCGTCTCGATTTATGTCGCGGTTGTTCTATCCGCTCAGTTGCTTTGGGCCCAGGCACGAACCGGCGAAGCACTTTTTGCGGCTTCGTGTGCAGGTTGCCATCTCGCGAACGTGATCCCGCGCGCACTTTCCGTTGACAACATGCGGGCGATGACACCTGAGGCTATTGTGGGTGCATTGACGGATGGGTCAATGCAGCAGCAAGGTTCCGAGCTTAGTGTCGCTGACCGTCAGGCGATTGCCGAGTTCATCACGGGACGTAGTCTCGACAGTGTTGCGGATGACCGACTTGGTTGGTGCACAGCCGGTCGCTCGCGTGAGTGGCCCGGTTT
>CAYFJM010000305.1:0-2669 GCA_964343415.1 uncultured Vicinamibacteraceae bacterium
GCTGGAATCAGTAGCGATCGTGCTGGCAAATGTGTCGCGGAGTTGCGGGCAGCAGGTTACAGTGAAGCGACTGTTATCGGTGTCGTCCGGCCATCAAGCAATCTCGATCAGCCGATTACTGTTACTGGGTAGCGAGCAAAAGGGAATAGTTACTAGGCGTAAAAGGGCTTAGGAAGCCACCATGGTAAACTGACCAGTCTCATATGTTCCTTCGATGCATACAGTTGCACGCATTGTGTGCTTATAGTCTGGTTGTTTTGGCTTGCGGTTCTGTCGAATCGGCGACACCGATAGACGAACCAGTTTCCAGAGAGTCATTGGGCCACGATATTGAGCTGCCACTGGAAACACGCGTTGTTGAAGCGGTAGTGCCTCGCGGCTCTACATTAGCAAGTCTTTTTGATGAACACAGTTTATCGGATGAAACAGTCGCGCTGGTTGAGGCTGTTCGCGAGGTATTTGACCCGCGTCGCCTGCGAGTCGGTTATCCCTATCGAATGTTGTTCGGACGAGATAAGGGCGATCTGCGTCGATTTGAGTATCACATTGATGAAGATGAGTTTCTACGCGTTGTAACAAATTCGAGCGGTTACGTTGCTGAACTGGTGCCTTACGTTAAAGAAACACTGGAAGTTTCTACCCGGGGCCGTATTGATGCAGTAAACAACTCCTTGGTCGCGGCCCTTGATGCCGATGGCGAAAGTGTTTTGCTAGCGGTTCAGATGGCGGAGGTTTTTAGTGGGGAGATCGACTTCAATAATGATTTACGAAGGGGTGACAATTTTGAAGTGATATTCGAAAAGGTATACCGAGAAGGTGAGTTCTCTAGCTATGGAGATGTGCTTGCAGCGACGTTCGAAAACGATGGTCGTCGGGTACAGGCATTTCGCTTTCATGTTCCCGGCGAGCCTGAAGCACAATATTTCGACGAGAACGGCCGGTCGATGAAACGCCTCTTCCTCCGGTCTCCATTTCGTTTTGAGCCGCGCGTGACTTCACGGTTTTCGTATCGGCGTGTTCATCCGGTGCTCGGTGGGGTTCGTCCGCATTTGGGTGTTGATTACGGTGCTCCAACCGGAACGCCGGTGATTGCCGTGGCTAATGGCACGGTGGTCTCTGTTGGTATGAGCGGAGGTTCTGGAAATATGGTCCGACTCCGTCATACGAATGGATATGAGACTTACTATCTGCATCTTTCTGCTTTCGCAAAGGGTGTCCGTCAAGGAGGGCGTGTCACGCAAGGACAGGTAATCGGTCGCGTCGGGTCGACTGGACTTTCTACGGGACCTCATCTCGACTATCGCATGCGAAAAAATGGTGAATTTGTAAACCCGTTACTTGAACACCGAAACCTTCCTCCGGGTGATCCTGTTCCTGATGAACATATGGATGCTTTTCACCTATTCCAAGAGAGCGCTCTTAAGCGTCTATCGGCTTCCGTAGGAGCTGAGTCAACGCTTGCGCTTACCCAGTAGCCTGTGGCTGTTATTCGTCCCTTTTGTGCTCTTCGCCCGACACCAGCGAATGCTGCGGCTGTTGCGGCCGTACCCTACGACGTTGTGTCGACAAAAGAGGCCAGGGAACTGGCGTCTGGTAACCCCTTGAGTTTTCTGCATGTGTCGAGAGCAGAGATTGATTTACCAGATGACACGGACCCATATGACCAGAAGGTGTACGACCAGGCGACCCGTAATCTTGAGATGCTCGTTAGCACGGCACCTCTCGTGGTTGAATCCGAACCTTCCTTGTATGTATACCGTCTTCGAACGAACGATCATGAACAGACAGGGATTGCTGGTTGTTTTTCACTCGACGAGTACGACCGCAACATCGTAAAGCGCCACGAACGAACGAGGCCAGACAAGGAAGATGACCGGACGCGCCATATGCTCGCGCTCGGAGCTCAAACAGGTATTGTTTTTCTTACCTATCGTGCGAAGGACGTTATTGAAGGTCTCACAACCAACAATATGTCGCCTGAGCCATTAGCCGACATTGTTGCACCGGATGGTGTGCAACATACCGTCTGGAGAATGTCGCCGAACGACGCCGACAATATTGTTGCTGCCTTTGCAGAGGTAGCCTCTATTTATATTGCTGATGGGCATCACCGAATTGCGAGTGCCGCTCGGGCACGTGACGAACTGGGTGACCCCGATCCAGTCTCAAAATCACGGTATTTTCTAGGAGTTGCATTTCCAGACACGAGTACGAGGATTTTGCCTTACAACAGAACGGTTGCCGATCTCGCTGGCCAGACAGTAGAGGAATTCTTGACATCTCTCGGTTCAAGTTTTCCCATTACACAAAATGGGTCACCTGAACCGCAAAAGGGTCAAGTTTCGATGTATGTGTCTGGTACCTGGTATGGCATCGACTTCGACCCTCTTCGCTCGAAGATACGGGCTGAAGGAGAGGGCCTTGTTAAACAGCTAGACGTCGCAATCCTGCAGGAACACCTTCTGGCGCCACTCCTCAATGTAAAAGACATTCGGACAGATCCGAGAGTTGCTTTTGTGGGTGGGTCTCGTGGTACTACTGCGCTCGTGCAGGCTGTTGAGTCCGGTGCTGCCGAGGTTGCGTTTTCACTGGCTGCTGTCGCGCCATCCGAGTTGTTGGCGATATCGGATGCCGGAGACATCATGCCTCCTAAGTCGACATGGTTTGAG
>CAYFJM010000306.1:0-2667 GCA_964343415.1 uncultured Vicinamibacteraceae bacterium
GTTGCAGCGGTTTTGATTCACCGTGCAATTGGTGACCGATTAACCTGCATCTTTGTTGATAACGGTTTGCTGCGCCTTGATGAAAGGCAACAGATCGAGGAGCGTTTTACGAATCAGATGCAGTTGCCGGTTGTGTATGAAGACGCGGCCGACAAATTTGTAGGTGCATTAGCAGGAATCACCGATCCGGAGCAGAAGCGGAAGTTGATTGGTAAAACTTTTATCGATGTTTTTGAAGAGTCTGCAAAGCGCATTGGTGAATTCGACTTCCTGGCACAGGGAACCCTCTATCCGGATGTGATTGAAAGTGTGTCTGTGGTTGGGCCCTCAGCGGCAATCAAAAGTCATCACAACGTTGGAGGATTGCCCGAACATCTCAGATTTACGCTTGTTGAACCGTTGAGGGCACTATTTAAGGATGAGGTGAGAAGACTTGGGTCAGAACTCGGCCTTGAAGATGAGTTTGTATGGCGACAGCCATTTCCTGGACCGGGACTTGCCGTTCGTATTCTTGGCGAGGTTACGAGCGATCGGCTCAACTTATTGAGACATGCGGACGCAATTGTTGGAGAGGAGATCAAGAGAGCGGGGCTTTACAGGGAAATATGGCAGTCTTTCGCAGTGCTGCTGCCAGTGCAAAGTGTAGGTGTTATGGGCGATGAACGGACGTATGAATACACTATCGCAGTTAGGGCCGTTGAAAGTCGGGATGGCATGACGGCAGATTGGGCGAGACTTCCCCATGAACTCTTGGGCTTACTTTCAAACCGGATCGTGAATGAGGTGCAAGGCATTAATCGCGTCGTTTATGACATTAGCTCAAAACCACCTTCCACAATTGAGTGGGAGTAACACCTCGAATGTTTGAGCGTCTGATAGATTGGTGTTTTGAAAACCCAAGATTGTTCTGGGCGATAGTTATTGTCGGCGCAATTGGTGATTCTATATTTCTCTACTGGTATTTCTAATTGTCATTAAAGAAGGTCGAAAGAAGAGCGTCTCGTGCACACTATGACGAGATTTACCCTAGTAACTACATAGTATGAATTTACCCCCTGCAAACCCTTATAAATTGGGTTTGAGTTATGTCGACTATTGAGTAGAAATAATGAGTGATTTCGTTCATTTGCATTTACATACGGAATATTCGTTATTAGACGGCGCCTGTCGGATCGGGGAGATGCTTGACCGTGTTGCCGAACTTAAGATGCCCGCTGTTGCGGTTACGGAGCATGGAAATCTTTTTTCTGCTGTCACCTTTCATGATGAAGCGCGGAAACGTGGAATCAAACCGCTTATTGGATGTGAGGTTTACGTTGCAAATGGGAGTCGCCTGGCCAGAAGTGGGACGCCCGGGGATACTCAGAATCACTTGGTTCTCTTGGCTGAGAACAAAGTCGGGTATCACAACCTGATCAAATTGGTGTCGTCTGGTTATACGGATGGGTTTTACTACAAACCCAGGATCGATAAAGAACTCCTTTCGCAACACGCAGAGGGCTTGATTGGACTCAGTAGTTGTTTGAAAGGCGAGGTGGCGACAAAAATCTGTCGAGATCAGGCTACAGAGGCAAGGGCGGCAGCTGCGACATTTGCGGACATCCTGGGGCGGGATAATTTTTTTCTGGAAATGCAATATCAAGGGATTGATGACCAGCAGGTCGTTAACAAGGGCTTGCAGCCGATTGCACGTGATCTTTCCCTGCCTTTGGTTTGCACAAATGATGTGCATTATCTGCGAGAGGACGATCATCACCCACACGATATTTTGCTGTGTATTGGTAGTGGGAAAACGGTGACGGATGCGAAGCGACTCCGTTACCATGGGGATCAATTCTTTCTCAAAACAGCAGAGGAAATGGCGGACGTATTTGGTGACCATCCAGAGGCACTTTCGAACACGATGGGCATCGCCGAGCGTTGCGATGTCGATCTCAGTGGGACTACGCATCACCTACCAAATTTTGATGTCCCAGAGCCATACCAACTAGACGAATATTTTGCCCACGTTACGCGCGAGGGGTTTGGCGAGCGCAGAGCGCGTTTGGAACTGCTGGCAGAAGCCGGGAATTTGAGACACAGCCTTGCAGCCTACGATGATCGTCTCGAATATGAGATCGAAATGATTCATCGCATGGGGTTCGCGGGATATTTCCTTATTGTGTGGGATTTTATTCGTTATGCGAGAGAGCATGGTATTCCGGTTGGCCCAGGGCGGGGATCTGCAGCCGGAAGCTTAGTCGCATATTGCCTAAGAATTACGGATGTCGACCCATTGGAGTACGAGCTTATCTTCGAGCGTTTTCTGAATCCTGAAAGAGTTTCTTTACCAGACATCGACATCGATTTTTGTGAAAGGCGTCGCGGCGAGGTAATCGAGTATGTAACGCGGAAATATGGACGTGAAAATGTTGCGCAAATTATTACGTTTGGCACCATGAAGGCTCGTGCTGTGGTTCGCGATGTTGGACGCTCATTGGGGATGTCGTATGCAGATGTGGATCGGGTGGCGAAACAGATTCCGAAAACGTTGGATATGACCTTAGACAAGGCGCTAGAAGAGAGCGGGCCACTGCGGGAATTAAAAGATTCCGACAGTAATGTCGATGAACTCTTCCGGGTTGCTAGACGGCTGGAAGGCGTCACAAGGCATGCTTCCGTTCATGC
>CAYFJM010000307.1:0-2634 GCA_964343415.1 uncultured Vicinamibacteraceae bacterium
GTGGTAAACCGGGTGGGCCAGGAATACAATCCCACCAACTATCTGTTGATGCACGCTATGGGACCGAACGTCGCGGGTGTCATCGGGAGCGCAGCAGCGGCGGGCACGCTATTAGCCCTACTCGGTTGAGGCCTTCCCCGGCCGAATGACGGCTCCAAAAGTGTCCAGCAAGGCCGTCGCACTAGCCGTGTCCCGGATTGCCGGTGAAACCGTAGTCACTCGGCGAGAACCGTACGAACTTACTCACCTCGATCATAGCGACTGATAATCAATTTCCAGTGGTGATCCCAGAGTTCTACACAATCTTCTCTCGAACCAGACGACGACACCAATCCAACGTCGTTCAGAAAAGCACAGAATTCTTTGGTCGGATGTTCTTCGTCTCTTCGCGAATAAACTAGAGCCGCCAACAGCAACCCCTCTTGTTCGTAACTATCAATGGAAACCAGCGTTAATAAGTGTTCAAATAGACCACGGTGGGCAACCCAGGATGGCAAGCTGGCGCCTTTGATGAGTTCGGCATGTGTAATACCTCCCCCAACGGCCCCTGAATGAACCTGAGAAATTATGTGAGCGGCCATTCGAGATGGGAGCGTGTCGTCATACAAAAGCCCTAACTTCTCTTGGGTCCGCTGACGCACCCGCACCAACTGGTCCCTACCGATAATTTGGTCAAAGTCAGGCACTTTCCTCGCTCAACTCGTCGCCCTACGCACGAAGGTCGTAGCACAACAAACGGGGCTCAGCCCCGGTCAACAGGTCTCGGGTATTCTGCGTTACGTACAAAAGGCCATGGGAGAGTACTGGTAAATTCCAGGATTCTCGTGCCGCGAATAGCCACACCCGCGATATTTCCTCAAACCCACTCGGCCCTAAACGTAACCACAACAAATGCCCCAGTTCGCCAAGACACAAAAAATCTCCATCGGCCGCTAACAGTGACCCCCTGGCCGTACCCATCCGTTGCTCCTGTTGTCGACCGTTAACCTCAAATGACTCAGTCCATTCTGGCGACGCACGCCAAACAATTTCGCCACTGGCAACATCAAGACAGGCTAGCGATGCGTCCCCCATATTCCGGCCGTCAAACCCGTACAAATACCCGTCTCGGTATATCGGCGTATTGAAGTGGAGCGCAAATTCAGGCGTGGTCCAATTCAACGTATATTGAAAATCAGGCGATGCAGTTAGCAGAGCGCCACCGGTTCGATAGCTCGCCGAAATAAACACATTATTGTCGAACACCACGGGACACGATGCATTAACCGACTCATAGGTTCGACTCCGCCAGGGAAACTCAAAATCTATTTCTCCGTCTATTGGATTCAAAACAAGAAGCCCTCCGCTTGGAGGCTGCGACTCTCCACCAGCAAATACAAAGACGCGGCGCTGCCCATGAATTATCGCGGGGACAGGGGATGCATAACTCGCACCCCACCTATCTCCTGCACGCCACACCTCATCGCCTGTCTCAAGCGAAAAACCAACGACGGTTGGTCCGCCTGGTGCGCCAACATTCACAATAAGTAAATTACCGTCGACAACGGGTGTTGACGACGTACCAAAAAACTCCTGCGACACCGAGTACTCTTCGCGTAATACTTTTCTCCAGATGACCCGGCCGGTCTCCAAGTCAATCGCATGCAGAACGCCTTCAGCGCCGACGGTATAAACACGGCCATCTTGTTCATCAATGACTGGACTTGCCCTCGGGCCATTGTTATAGCCGTAACGATCTTCGTACCGGGTGCTATATCGATAGCGCCAATGTATCGCTCCCGTCTCTGAATGCAGGCACTCAATGATTTCTTCATCTCCTACCCGATGAAGGTAAACCAACTGACCATTGAAAATGACCGGAGAGGCATAACCAGATCCTGTGGGGAACTCCCAAACAATCGGCGGAGGAAGTATTCGGCTTAGCCTGGTCTCAGCAGAAACGGCATTAAACCTGGGGCCCAGAAATGACGTCCAATTCTCCGTCACGGCGCTCGGATCGAGCGGCTTCGGAACACGGTGGGTTGTCACCTGGCCTGCGAGCGACACAGGCAGATACATCGGAGCCGCTAAAACTCTTAACAACGTCCGACGAGATACAAACGACATCTTTCGCGAATCTACAGTCCTATTGAGGTCTATTCGAAAGGACTAAAAAAGCACCCGCGGCCGCCATCAGAATCCCCACAAAAAACAAAGGTGAAGGAGATTCACGCGGCGGATTATAGAGCATGGCAACAAACACACTGACTATAGGTGCCCCTGCGAATACCAACGGCGGGACGACGTTAGGTCGTCCTCCATTGACTAACGCTAAAACAATCCCCAACGCACCCAGCGCACCAAGCACTCCTGCGCCAAGCGTAAACAATGAGCCCTGAGGGGTGAAAGTACTCCACGATCCAGCACGCAACACCATTACACCAGGCACCGCTATCGCGACCAGGACATACGCAAGACCTACCATAAGAAAGGCATGGACACCGCTGCCACCAAGCCCCATCTGACCCCGGTGAAGTGTAGGAATATATGTCCCCCAACTAACAATCGTCATAATCACAAATGGTAGCCAATTCCGCATCGTTCTAATTCCTCAACAGCCAAAGAAAAGGCTCGCCTCAATCGGATTGAGACGAG
>CAYFJM010000308.1:0-2617 GCA_964343415.1 uncultured Vicinamibacteraceae bacterium
CCCCGAAGTTGGCCGCCATCATCAGTGGGGTGATGCCATGGTCGCAGGCCCAGTTTACCTCCATGCCCAATTCCACCAACAGCTTGATGGTGGCGAGCCTTTCTTGAGTTGAACGTCCCCTGCTGTACCCATCAATCCACGCATAACCAGAGGCCGCAAGTAGTGCATTCTCGTTATCACTATTGTGAATGAAAGGATCGGCTCCTGAGTCCAACAGTAACTGAACCAGCTCAACATCCCCGGAGTAGGCAGCCCGCATTAGCGAGGTTGCAAACAAGGTCCGTGGTGATCCGCCAAAGTTGCGTCGTGAACGCGGCGTGTTATTTACGAATGTGTTTGGGTCAGCACCAGCGTCAAGCAGTTGCCTTATCAGTGGCAAGGGGTCGGTGGTTTCGACCCAGGGAAATCCAGGATTCCACTCCATGTTACGTCGATCCACTGCCCAAAAAAGTGGCGGAAAACCCTCTGCGTCAGCATGGTTCAAATCCGCATTGTTCTCAATTAGAAATGAAGCCAGTTCGAAATGGCCATTGTAAATCGCTAGCCCAAGAGCGGTCTTGCCATCAGCAGCGACAGCGTCGATTTCGGCACCTGCTTCAAGCAGTTGCAGAGTTGCATCGATCTGGCCCTCTCGTGCAGCAAATAGAAGTGGAGTGAAGCCCCCATTGGCATAACTTATGGGCTCAGAGCTAGGGTCCGCATCTATGGGAGCACTTCCCTCGGCGCCCCCGCGGCTTGCGACTCCTACGATCTTAGAACGAAGGTTTAAGTCAGCTCCCGCTTCAATTAAAGTTCTTGCTGCTTCGGGGTGATGTTCTGAAATAGCCCACATCAACGCGGTAGTTCCGCCCCAGGATTCGGTAGCGTCGATGTCGGCGCCGCGGTCCAACAATAACTGAATGGGCTGGGTCAAACCGGTACGCGCAGCCATCATTAGCGCAGTATCACCCTGATCATTGAGTGGAGCGTTTGGGTCGGCTCCGGCATCCAGGAGTCTTTCGAGCATTTCTGCGCTGCCATTAATAGCGGCTAAGCGCATTGGTGTGACTCCGGTGCGGTTGCTTGCGGACACGTTGGCGCCGGCACCAATTAGCAAATCCGCCATAGCCAAATCATCATAATTTATGGCCCAATGGAGTGCCGTGCTGCCATCTGTCTGGGGCGCATTAACATACTCGAAGATCTCACTTAGCCGCTCGATTTCAAGACCGGTTTCTGTGGCTTTTTCGACGAGTAGCGAGCGGATCAATTTTATATCGCGATCCATTGCCGCGTTTGCCACCTCGGAGGCGGCAACTGATCCAGGCATCGCCAGGAACAAGGTCATTGAAAAAACCAGACAGTGGTTTTTATACATTTGTTGTCTCCTCGAATAAGTCGTATTTGAGGGTACTATCAGACTATGAATATCTTCTATCATCCCGCTAGGAAATTGACAACAAATAACTTCTTGAGAAGCATGGTTACAAGGGAATCGCTAGAAATTGCTTGCGAACCAGCTAAGTTAGATGGATAGTACAGACAGGTAACCGCATAAAAAAAGGGTGCCAGATGAGGAAAGTTTTACTGTGTAAATCAGCGGCGATTATGTCTCTGTTATTCATGCATGGGAATGCCAACTCCCAGTCGGTGAACTCTAGCGAAGAGGATGTCGCAGCTCATACTGAGCTAGTTCAGCAATACTGTGTCGTCTGTCACAACGATACCATTCGCACCGCTAATCTTTCGCTCCAAAACCTCGATCTGACGGAAGTCAGCCAGGACGCGGAAATTTGGGAGAAGGTTATTCGCAAGTTGCGAGCTGGAATGATGCCACCTCCCGGAATGCCTCGGCCTTCCTTGGCGGAATACAACGGCATCAGGGACTGGCTGGAAAATAAAATCGATGGCCAAGCCGAGCGGATTCCGGGAACCAAAGTCTTACATCGGTTGAATCGAACCGAATATGCCAATGTGATACGTGACCTTCTGGATTTGGAGATCGACCCGACTATGTTTCTCCCTGCGGATGATTCTAGCCGCGGCTTTGATAATATTGCCGGTTCGTTGACTATATCGCCCACCCTTCTTGAGACCTATGTGACTGCGGCGACGAAGATTTCGCGGATGGCGGTGGGATATTGGAACTCGCCTACCGAAAGCGTGTACATCAATAGAACGGACAGTTCCCAGAATATGCAGCTAGAAAGCATGCCCTTCGGTACTCGAGGAGGCATGGCCGTCACTCATGTATTTCCGGCCGATGGTGACTACACTTTTACGGTACGTAATCTAGGTGTAGGTACATACATTCCCAATGAACAATTCGAACTAAGTATCGATAGCGACAGAGTCCATTCCTGGATTTACACCGGCATGGGTGCGAATGCTGGAATGGATTCGGCTGCGGACGGACAACTCGAAGTTACACTCCCGGTGAAAGCCGGGACCCGCTTGGTGGGGGCTACCTTTGTTGCGACTAACTACCGCCCCAGCCTCGATGTTGCTCAGCATTTTGATCGCAAGTCACTTGAGAACGGGAGAGTTAACGAATTGAGCAATTACCCCATCATCGGAGCGCTCCGGATAGAAGGTCCATTTAACTCAATAAGGCCTGTTGATTCACAGAGCATGCGCA
>CAYFJM010000309.1:0-2607 GCA_964343415.1 uncultured Vicinamibacteraceae bacterium
ATACCATTTCAACTCTCCGGTCATAGCATCGACGGCCACAATAGAATTCGCGAAAAGATTATCGCCTGGACGATCGGTGCCGTAGAAATCATTGTGAGCAGATCCCAACGGCATATAGAGAATGCCTCGCTCCTCATCAATCGTGAAGAACGTCCACGTATTCGCACCACTCACGTTGCGCCACGAATCATTAAGCCAGGTGTCATTCCCCACTTCCCCTGGACGCGGCACCGTGTGAAATGTCCAGACCAAATCACCTGTACGGAGGTCCCACGCACGCACGTCACCTGCCGGCCCCTTCGACCCCGTCTCGTCCGCATTATGAACACCGGTAAACACGAGGTTCTTGTACACCGCAACACCCGAGGAAATCCCATAATGCATATTGGGAAATCCATTCATCACTTCCGGCGTTTTCAGATCGACATATCCATCGTTACCAAAGCGACCATTCGGAATCCCTGTTCGTGCGTTCAGAGAAATTAATTCACCTTCCTCAGTCCCAAACACAATCTGTGGAGCCGTTCTGTCATCGCCTTCCCAATACGCCAGGCCGCGCATCGATCCGCCGGTCCAATGTAACTGGTGCTCCGGCGAGTTCCAGTCTCCCGGTGCGGTGTACTCCCAAAGCGTTTCGCCTGTTTCTGGCTTGAGAGCTACAACCCGATAGTACGGAAACGACAAATACAAAACACCGTCAACCATCAGTGGCGTCGATTGCGCTGGACGCGACGGAACGCCCGCCTTCGTCATCTCATACCGCCAGGCCGGTACCAATGTCGACACATTCTCAGGCGTAATCTGCGTTAGCGGCGAATGCCGTTGATTCCCACCATCACGCCCCCACGCGGACCAATCATCCTGCGCGTGTACGGACGATACGGTAAGCCCCACCAGTAACAATGTGCATCGCCAACACACCGACAGTCGACCTAGTCGTTGATTCTTCGACATCGCTAGCAAACTCCTCGCTCCAAGACGAATATCATCAGTCTAGTCCTCACTGATCCAAATGTCCTGTATCAAATCGAATATTGAACCAGGTAATCCCCTCGGTTTCTCGAATGCCGTGCGGCACACCCGCTGGGATAAACACAACGTCCCCGACGCCAATTCGCTCTTCAACACCCCCAGTAATCCCTGCCCCACGCTGCCCATCAACTACACGCCCTTCGTCGTCAACGATACGCCCACCGGTCACCAACGTACCAGAACCTTCACGCACGACATACACGTCCGTCGTCCGTGGGTGCATCAACGCCGTCTCACCACCCCGAATGCGTCGAATGTTGACGTTATACGTTCCGCCTTCGAGCAACCGAACCGTCGTGCGTTGGTCTCTATCCATCTCGCCAACGAGTGTATTGAGCTCGTCAAATGACATACGCACAGCGCGATCGGTCGGTGCTTCTTCTCTAACAAGAATCTGAGACCCAACAACTGACCCGCTCACGAACGCAATCAGCGCCGTTACGAGAATTACTTGATGATAATGATGTCTGTTCATTGCACACCTATAAAGTATTTCGGAATGCGCACAGACTACCGTCTCAAGACATCGCGTTCAATCATGTTTCCCGATCCGTTTCAGCCCATTCGGCGTTATTATGGTGCAGATGACTACCCCTGGGGATGGTCTGTCCGGGTTCCTCGCTGCCGTCGTCGCTACGCTAGTGCTGCCTGCGGCCGTCGCCGCGCAGGACGAAGCCCAGGCGATGCTTGACAACTACTGTGTCCGTTGCCATAACGAGCGGACCCTGACCGCCAATCTTGCGCTCGACAAGAAGGACCTGACCAACGTCGCAGATGACGCAGAAATATGGGAAAAGGTCTTAGTCAAACTTCGAGCACAGACGATGCCACCGGGAAACAGCCCACGTCCCGACGAAGCCACCTACCGGCGTGTGGCAACGTGGCTCGAAGCCGAAATCGATCAGGCCTCGCTGGCACATCCCGATCCCGGGCGTGGCGAAACGTTCCACCGGCTAAATCGGGCGGAATACCACGGTGCAATTCGCGACCTACTTGCGGTCGACGTTGACGTCGCCTCGTTGCTCCCCGCAGACAACACCTACGAACACGGATTCGACAATAACGGCGAGATGCTGTCAATTTCACCCGACCTCGTAAACCGCTACTTGTCCGCGGCACGCAAAATTAGCCGACTGGCGGTTGGCGTGCCCCCACTCGGGCCGGCTGTGTCGAGCTATCGGGTACATCCGTGGATGTTGCAGGACGGACGTCAGAATAATGACCTATCGTTCGGCTCACGTGGTGGCATTGCGATTCCGCACTACTTCCCCGTGGACGGGGAGTACACACTTAGGATTCGGCTGCACCGCAACTTTTCCGACTACATCATTGGCTTCGCGGCCCCGCAGGACATTGATATCCGGGTCGACGGCGCCCTGGTAACGCGATTTTCGGTCGGGGACGCCGGGACCAAAGGCGAAATGGCCCCGCTCAGCTTTTCCGGCAACATTGCTGGCGACCCCGAGTGGGAGTTCTACATGAACACCGGCGACGAGGCGCTTGAAGTGCGCTTCGACGCCAAGGCTGGCCCACGAACCGTCGGAGTGTCGTTCGTACGACGCTACTCGGAAGCCG
>CAYFJM010000310.1:0-2593 GCA_964343415.1 uncultured Vicinamibacteraceae bacterium
TGGACGCGCCATCGAGACGGTCGTTCCATGCCGGACGAGGCCTGCCGCTTGAATTCGCTTCGCTGGTGTAATGAGGTTGAGTGCACCCAACTGATCGTCATCGCCCCATCGTCCCCAGTTCGAGAGTTCAGACATCCAGCGGTCATATTGCTCTTTCGTAACTTCTCCACCAGATTCGCCTTGTGCTTCACTTCCGGCGCATCCCAAGGGAACAAGAGTTGTCAGGATAAACAAGCTAAGCAGTATCGATTTCAGTGTCATAAGAACCTCACGGGAGACGAATGGTGACTCCATGTGCATTGGATCGTATCGGCTAATGCTGATCTAATACAGCGAGAAATGCGATGTCGGGGATAGTGGAAGGAATTGAGTGAGGGACTGAAAGGCGAATTCATTCGTTGCTCTCGATGGCGGGCTCAGACTATGGTGCGGGAATAGGGTAGTCTAACTAAATGGCGAAATTAACAGTAGAAGGTGTTGGAACCGTAGAGGTTGCTGAGAACAAACGTTTGGTGTTGGCGATCGAGCAGGATGCCAAAGTCGATGTTATGCACGCGTGTGGAGGGAATGCTCGCTGTACGACGTGCCGTATTGAAGTCATTGACGGTGAACCAGAGCGGATGACGGCGGCGGAAAAAGCCTGCCTTGAAGCGAGAGGTCTGAGCGGTGTCAGGCTGTCGTGTCAGATGTTGTGTGAGCAAGACATGACGATTCGTGCAATTAGCCGACTAGAGGGCAGTGGTCGACCGGACGCCGGGGGGGCACCGTCAGAAGAAATGACACCACCGCCTGAGTGGGTGTGAGCGGGGAGCTATCAGGGCTTGTGCAGCAGCAATAGCTGACCGCCTAGCTTAGATGAGTGGTGGTCATTCCGTACCCGGGCTTCTCAGTTCGTCCGCAGGAACTGGCGAGCTTCCTGGAGCGCCGGATGACTATCAGACCCAACCCAATATTCCGTAATCGCCATATAGTGCGTCCTCGCGAGGTCCGGGCGTCCAAGTGACATCGCTGCGCGAGCGGCGCCAAGACGCGACCGCATTCGATTTGGTAAGCGGAGCAGTGAGGTCTCAAATTTTTCGAGCGCATCCTCAGCGTTACCCATCGCGAGGAGGATTTCACCATACAGCTCGTAAGCCGGTTTAATTGGGCTGGCCGCACCGTTCGGTGGTCGAAGCGTTTCTACGATCGCAATTGCTTCGTCCATCAGCGAGACCGCGTGGTCGGTATTGCCGTCGGCGGCTTCAATACTTGCCGCCACTTCCTTTGCGGCGATACGGTCCTGGTCGCCGCCATCCGCGGCGAGATCCTCGAGTGCGTCGAGTGCCCGACGCGCGGTCGAGAGATCGTCAGTGTGAACTGCGCTGAGGGCTGTCGCGAGTAGCTCATGCATCGAGGATTTTTCTGTGACTGGAGCAGTCGACCATTCCTCGGTTTCGACAATGTATCGAGCCTTTGTAAGCGGAAGCGTCCTGACAGCACGGGCAGCGCCATCGCTTTCTTCGACCAGTTCTTCGAGGCGTTCAATCCACAGGCGGGCTTTATCGTAGTCGCCTCGTTGCAGGTCGCCGTACTGTCCCCAATCTAATGGATGGACGGTGTCACCCACACTATCGCCAACGACCCAAAGGTCGCGAGCGGCCTCGTAGGCGGACTGGTTATGCGTTGACACGAGGTCCCACATGCCATGTTGAATGAAGATATGTGTTGGCATGTGCCGCGCATGGGCAACGGCTGGTGCGATTTCGGCGTAACGATACGCGGCATCAAGCGCAAGAGGTGCGTGTAGGGGGTCATCAAACGCATGAATGGTGTAGTGCGGTGCCCCTGGGTGGTCACGGTTTTGCGCGAAGACTCTCATCGCAATGGTGCCGGCCTTAATTTCTAATCGAAGGGATTGATCCCCAAGTGCTCTCGAACCCGCCAGAAGTGACAGGGCATAGAAGGTCGAGACTTCTGGGTCATCTGGATAACGCTCGTAGAGGGATTCCATCCGGTACATGTAGGCAACACGTCGTTCGTTGTACGTGCCTTCGTGTCCCCAGAGGGCTTCAACTGCGGCAAGAAAGCCTTTTTCTCTCTCCGTGGGCGCCTTGTGTGCCCGTTCGGCGACCGTGGCGCCGAGGCGGGAGAGGACTGCGCGCGGATTGTCCTCATCAAGTCCGCCAACACCGAACAACGGATGGTTGTAACTTAACGTTTCGCCCCAGTAAGCCATAGCGAAATCAGGATCAAATTTCTGTGCAGTTTGGAACTGTTCAATGGCTTGCTTCCATCCGAAACTATGAAGAATCGCAACGCCTCGTAGGAAATGCTGTTGAGCCTCTTGGGAGTTCGTTGAGGTCGGGAACTCGAGAACACCGACCTCAGAAAATTGTGCTGAGACAGGCAATGCGGTGAATAACACTACGAGCAGGCAGGCAGTTATCTTCATTGGACCCTTTCGGCAACAGTTGAAGTATTCAGGCAGAGTATCACAGGTTTTGCTTTGAGAACCTTCGGGTGCATGGATCGATCGACGGTTCGATATAATCGCGGCCGCATGTCGTTGGTCTGCAGACGTTGTGTCGTGTCCGGCCGTGTCCAGGGAGTCGGC
>CAYFJM010000311.1:0-2569 GCA_964343415.1 uncultured Vicinamibacteraceae bacterium
TGGACTGCATTCTCGTGACATATTTATCGGACCAGGTATTACTCGAGTGAATGGATTTGGTGTGGCAAGTGCGTTGGAACACATCGGACTCAAACTGCCAGTGCGACGCCCTTATACCGCCCCGGAAATAGTTGCTGGTCGCAGTTGGGGGCCAGAGGCTGACAGATTTTCTGTCGCGACAATTGCTTACCAGTTATTGACGGGCAAACGGTTAGCGGGAAGTGGTGATGAGGCGTTGGCTCGACTTGTGAATGCCGAGCGTATGGATGTGCCGGACCCGTCAGGGTTGCAACAAGCATTTCGGAACGCGTTGGCCGATGACCCTGCTATCCGACCAGCATCTTCAGCCGGCTTTGTGATGGCGTTTGGTGATGCCGTTGGATTAAGCGCCGATGAGATAGCTTTAGCGATGTCGGGGCACGCGCGAGAACCTTCTCCTCACATGGCTGACGCAGAGTCGGCTGATCCAGAAGATGAGTCTGTAATCGAAGAAAATGAACGGCTCGTTATTGATGCGGGCGATCACGAAGAACCCGCTGCTAACGCAACGTTACATGTTGAATTTAGCGATAGTTTTGATGAGGTGTTTGAACTGACTGGTTCTGACGAAGAGGACAAGTTAGTAGAGCAAGAACAGGGTGATAGGGATCTGTCTTTTTTGAATACTGACAACGTTGAAACAGTGTCGACGACCAGAATGGTTGATTCGAGTGAAGTCGATTCGGTGTTTGCAGCGGATAAATGGGAACCGGATGTTGACGAAGAGCCTGATAAGCTAGTGGCTAAACAGGTTGCGGAGCATGACGTGATGCTGCCTCTCGAACTTGAAACTGACGCCGAGAGTTTGAAAGAAGAGCCTGAAGACCTTACACGGCAGGCAGTCCTCGAAGATGACAGTCGGTGTGCACCTGAAGATGCGGCAGTTTCTTTGTCTGAAACTGGCGAGAGTGAATCGTTCTACACTCCAAGTGATATTGAGAGCGAGGTGGTTGATTCTGACTTTGAAAATTCCAATGACGTTCGTGACGATCCTAGGAAAATAACCGAGGACGTTCAGGCCGAAGATGTCGTTGTTGTAGCGAGTGAGAACTCCACTTCCCCAGCATTCAGTAGGCCAGACATCGCTTCTAATGAAATTGCTGAGAGTGCTTCAGCCTCGGCCAAGTCTTTTTCAGCCAAACCTTCAACTTTTTCACTAGCTCGAATTGCATCGACCCTTTTCGCTATTGTGACTGGAATTACTCTCGCCTATATGGCTAGTGTCGGATTGGGAACGACGACGGATAATGAACCCGCAAGCCCGGCGGCTGAGCTTTTAGAGTTGAATTCGCCGTTAACCGATGATGTGGAATCGTTATCAAATGATCCGGTTGATGCTGCGATTCCGATAGAGAGTCAGGGTAGTAGTGATGTTGAAGACACGGCACCTGTTTTGAGTGAGGTGACAACGGAGTTTGCCTCAGGAAACTCCTCCGGTACAGGTTCGCTGAAAATTGGAACTGAGTCGGCGGATACCGGTGCAGCGCCATCGCTGTCAGCATCAACTCTGTCGCCTGCACCGTTGGTGCAGGAATCTAGCCTGTCGCTTGGCTGGTTGCTCGTAAGAACAGATCCTCCTGGGGCTAGTGTCAGTATCGACGGAGAGGATCGGGGATTGACGCCTTTATCTCTGTCCGAGATTCCGAGTGGTAGCTACCGAATTGAAATCAGTGTGGCCGGGTACACTACAGAACAGCGCACAATTGAAATATCGCCTGAAGAAACAGTTGCTGCGATTAGTATCGATCTAGATCCATTAAGTGATACTGATGCTGTTTTGGTAGCTCATGGGACAGTCTTCGTTGACTCTAGACCTACAGGTGCCTCTGTGTTTTTGGATGGTGAGTCAGTGGGGGTAACTCCTTTAATTGTTCAGGAGGTAATTGTCGGAAGTCATGAGGTGCGTATCGTTGGTGATGGTTACCGCTCTTGGCTGAGTACAATACAGGTCGAAGACGGGCAACGGTCACGTGTGGCAGCGTCGCTTGAACCGACAGGAAGGAGATAGCGCATTCTGATGAGGAAGTTGAGGTAGGACTATCGTGAACGCGATTCTAGCGCTTGAAGATGGCACTTGGTACCAAGGTAAGTCAGTTGGTGCTCAGGGTACGGCAACTGGTGAGGTCGTATTCAATACGAGTATGACTGGTTACCAAGAGATTCTGACCGATCCTTCGTATGCCGGACAGATTGTAACGATGACTTGTCCGCAAATAGGAAATTACGGAGTAGCTGAGGCAGATGTAGAATCGCTGTCGCCACAGGTCTCAGGATTTGTGATGCGAGAGGAATCACCAGTCGCGAGTAATTGGCGTGCCAGTGGCACTCTGGGCGCCTACCTTGATTCGAACGGAATTGTGGCTATTTCTGACATTGATACAAGAGCGTTGACTCGGCGCTTGCGGACGGCTGGTGTGATGCGAGGGGTTATCGGAACAGGGGCGGTGGCACCAGAAGCACTTGTATCGGAAGCGCAGTCACTACCGAAGATGGAGGGCAGTGACCTTGTTAGCTCTGTGACTTGCGATGA
>CAYFJM010000312.1:0-2556 GCA_964343415.1 uncultured Vicinamibacteraceae bacterium
CTCTCCACCTTGTTCCGCATTCAGAGTCGCCAATCTATAGGCGGCCGAAAGACCGGCGGGGCCAGCACCTACAATCAATACATCAACGTCAAGCGTGTCTCGCTGCAGGACGACTCTCCTTAGTGTGCTCTAGGATTCAGTAGATTCGAAAGTACCTGCTATTTCTCATTCAACACAGCTATAAGTGCAGGAACAACATCAAATAGATCACCAACAATTCCATAATCGGATACTTCAAAAATTGGTGCATCCGCATCCTTATTAATCGCGACAATCGTTTTGGCACCCTTCATCCCAACAAGATGCTGAATGGCGCCAGAAATACCCAACGCTACATATAATTTTGGTGCAACCGTTTGTCCAGAGCTACCAATCTGTCGATCCATCGGCAACCAGCCAGAGTCGCAAATTGGTCGAGATGCAGCAAGTTCTGCACCGAGGGCCCTAGCTAATTCTTGCGCAATCGGTAACTGCTCTTCCCCTTTTATCCCACGGCCAACTGCGACAATCTTGTCTGCTTGGGTGAGGTCAACCGCTTGCTTCGCCTCCTTAAACGGTGCATCCGGTCGTTGCCTAACTGCCTCACTCTCTATTTCAATAGGAATGGAACGTATCTCAGCGGGCGCAGCACCTCGAATAACTGAATCCGCCCGGCAAGCTCCTACTTGCATGCTAACAAAATGAGGCGTGTCTCCATCAGGACGTATATCCGCGACAAATTTCCCCTGAAACATCGGCCTCACAAGTAAACGAACATCATTTTCAATTTTTGAATCGATACAGTCTGGAATAAGCACCCGGTCGAGCCTCGCAGCCAATTTAGGTGCGTAGTCACGCGTCTGATAAGTGTGGGCACAAAGAACCAACTCTGGTCCTTCCATTCGTACGACCTGAGACAGTGCCTCCACAAAACCATCAGGCGTGTAACTCGCTAATGCGGCGTGGTTAACGGCAATTACCTCTGTCACAGCCGCGCCAGCCAATTCGAGAGCGACTTCATCGACCTCAGATCCCGCGACCACAACTTTAACCAGGTCGTCCATTTGTTGAGCAGCCGAAACGACCTCCCAACTTACAGGGTTCAGCGAACCATTTCGTTGTTCAGCAACAACGAGAATCACAAAACCCTCGCTTCCTCACTTAGCAAACGAACCAATTCCCGTGATGCTGCGTCTGGCGCACCCTCAACAAACCGAGTTGCCTTCTCTTTTTCTGGCGAATAAAGACGCACGATCTGCTGTCCCGCTGGATGCAGTTCTTGGATCTCTACCACACGAACTTCTTTTTTCTTGGCGGCCATAATGCCTTTTAGCGTCGCGTAGCGAAGTTGATTAATACCACTCTGGATAGTCAGTAGTGCGGGGCTTGGCATAGTAACCCACTGAAACCACCCTCCCTCAAGTTCCCGCTTAACACGTATGGTAGCCGTCTCACCAGCGTCTACTTCCATAACGATAGTTGCATGCGGGAGTCCCAAGCGCTCAGCAAGGATAACTCCCGTTTGACCGAAACCCTGGTCATCTGACTGTAGTCCAGTCAAAACAAGATCAAACTGTTCAGACAACATGGCATGTGCGAGTGAACAGGCAACAACATTCGCGTCAGCAAACGCTAATTCGTTATTCCGAACGTGGATAGCACGGTCAGCACCACGTGCCAACGCTTCACGTATTACCTGCGACACACGTGATGGCCCAGCTACACATACAACAACCTCACCACCATGTTGCTCCTTAAGTCGAAGTGCTTCCTCTAGAGCATAGGCATCGGGTTCATTCATTTCAAAACTCGCATCATGGTCTCTAACCCATTGAGCGGTTTCGTCAACACGCAGTGGCCAATCACGAGTCACCACCTGCTTAACGCAGACTGCAATATTCATAGTGCCCCGATCATAATGAAAAGAATTGTTCCCAGCTTCTAGCCGAAAACTTAGGCGTCGTAACGTTTAAACACGAGGCTGGCGTTAGTGCCACCAAAGCCAAACGAATTAGAGAGTGCGTAGTCAATGGATATCGTACGATTCTCATTAGGCACATAATCAAGATCACATTCGGGATCAGGATTCTCCAAGTTAATGGTTGGTGGCACAATCTGATGCCGAACCGCCAACGCCGAAATACCAGCCTCTAATCCTCCCGCAGCACCCAGTAAATGACCAGTCATCGATTTTGTCGAGGAGATAGCCAATTCTTGGGCATGTTCTCCAAAACATTTTTTTATGGCCAGTGTCTCAATCCTGTCATTGTATGGAGTCGATGTCCCGTGAGCATTAATGTATTGAATCGCTGAAGGAACGATTCCAGCATCCTTAATGGCATTATCCATGACACGAACCGCGCCGGCACCATCCTCCGCAGGAGCAGTCATGTGATGCGCATCTGCCGACATACCATAACCAACCAATTCACAGTAGATCTGTGCTCCTCGAGCCTGTGCATGCTCTAGTTCTTCAAGGATCACGACACCGGAGCCCTCGCCAATAATGAAACCATCACGATCGCGGTCAAAAGGTCGACTTGCCTTCTGAGGTTCATCATTACGAGTCGACAAAGC
>CAYFJM010000313.1:0-2539 GCA_964343415.1 uncultured Vicinamibacteraceae bacterium
GCGCACCGCATTGGTCGTAAGATCAATGGCAGGCTAAACCCCGAATGGAGCAAGACCAAATAGGGAGGCGCCATTAGAGCTGCTCGCTCGAGGCCTCCGGGTAGGTCGCATGACTTTGCCAGTAATGGTAGAGCAAGAGGAATGGTCGCCGCCGTTCGGTACAAGCAATTGTGCTGTACGGTACAGAATTCGGCTTACAGGCCGACTGCGACGGAATCTCGTTTAATAGTGATGAGGGAGAATCAATCATGACTCGTCAGTGGGGCCTGTTCGCAGGACTGTTGCTGGTTGGGGCTGCCGCGGTGTTCGTTCAGGCTCAACGGACACGTTCTTCGCAGCCTTCAGAATCGACAGCATCCTTGACCGTTGAGGAGTATTCTCCGCGCTCTACTCTACGCGTTGAAACGAATCCGGTGCCTCGGGCAAAGTTTCCTGTGGTCGACGTGCATAGTCATCATCGTCCAGATTTTTCGTTGGCAGAGTGGTCAGACATTGTTGAATCGATGGACGAACTTAATCTTCAGGTTCTGGTTAACTTGAGTGGTGGCTCCGGTTCGAGCATTTTAAGTGGGGTGCAAACCATTCAAGCGAGTAACTATCAAAATCGGATGGTGTTATTTGCTAACCTCGATTTCCGTGGTGGCATCGGACCAGGATTCGGTGAACGTGCTGCTGCACAACTAGAGCGAGATGTTGAGGCCGGAGCAGTAGGGCTGAAGTTCTTTAAGAATTTTGGTATCGATGTGCGTGACGAGAACGGTGTTCGAGTTGCGGTGGATGACCCAGAACTCGATCCGGTATTCGAAGCCGCGGGACGTCTCGATATTCCCGTTTTAATGCATGTTGGAGAGCCCTTATCGTTTTATGAGCCAGTCGATGAACATAATGAACGTTGGCTTGAATTAACGCTGTTGCCACGCCGTCGTTTACCTTCTGATCAGTATCCAACTTTTGACACGATGATGGAGGAGCGAGACCGACGATTCGCACGCCATCCGAACACTCGCTTTATCGCGGCGCATATGGGCTGGCATGCGAATGACCTTGGCCGTCTTGGAAGATTGCTTGATCGGTTACCCAATGTATACGTCGAAACAGCAGCGATTCTTTATGAATTAGGTCGGCAGCCTTGGACTGCGCACGATTTTTTTGTGCAGTACCAAGATCGTATTTTATTTGGCAAAGATACGTTCGCTCCTAACGAGTTTCCGTATTATTGGCGAACGTTTGAGACTCGTGACGAGTATTTTGACTACTATCGTCGTTACCATGCGTTTTGGAAACTCTATGGCCTGAACCTTCCCGATGATGTTCTCCGTAAGGTGTACTATCAGAATGCGTTGGATGTGATTCCTGGCATCGAGCGAGAGCAGTTTTCATCTTTTTGAGTATTTAATGCCTAATTGTCTCGTTACTGGTGGGGCCGGATTTATAGGTTCACACGTAGTTGACGCACTCGTGTCTCAAGGGAATGATGTTCGAGTGGTCGATGATTTGTCGACTGGTTTTCGTGAGAATCTTTCGTTAAGTTCGAAAATTGAATTTGTTGAAGCTGACCTTGCAGAACCTGGCGTTGCGTCCGCGGTTGTCGATGGTATTGAGTGGGTAGTGCATCTTGCGGCAATACCTTCAGTTCCACGCTCTGTACGTGAGCCGGCGCGGACGCATCGTGCGAATGTAGAAGCCACGCATGCGTTATTGCTTGCTTCTCGAGAGGCGAATGTGCGTCGAGTGGTACAGGCCAGCTCTTCATCAGTATATGGAGAATCTGAGACGCTTCCAAAACATGAGGAAATGTATCCGTCACCGCTGTCTCCGTATGCGTTACACAAATTGATTGCAGAGCAATATGCGGCTCTCTATACCCGTTTATATGGACTTGAAACGGTATCACTTCGCTTTTTTAATGTATTCGGGCCGCGTCAGTCACCAAGTTCTCAGTATTCTGGTGTCATTTCTTTGTTTACGGCAGCTCTTTTAGATGGGCGGTCGCCAACGATTTATGGTGACGGCGAACAAACTAGAGATTTTACCTATGTCAGTGATGTTGCCAAAGGTATTTTGCTCAGCTTAACGGCGCCTAAGGCTCCTGGGCAGGCCATTAACCTTGCTAGAGGTGGTCGGACGAGCGTTAATTCATTGTATGGGATGTTGCAGCGTTCGATAGGTGTAGAACTGGAGCCTGTCTACAAAGAGCGACGTACGGGAGACATTAGAGACTCACAGGCGGACATTTCTCGGGCAAGAAATTTATTGGGTTTCGAGCCGAACGTTACAGTAGAAGACGGGCTCCGGAGAACGGTCGAATGGCAGCGAACGAAAGGTGTGCAATGCGATTGATTAGGATCTCTGTTGTGGAGTTTCCGTTTCGGTTGTATCTGGGGCAATACGAATACGGAGGATCATTCCTTTGACGCCGATTACTTCAACTACCGCGCCCTTCTTGATTGACTGAATGTTTCCTTCAGCACGCCAGAGTTCACTACCGATACGGATGTAGCCAGAAGGGCTGAGTGTTTCGATGGCGTGGCCTTGCGAG
>CAYFJM010000314.1:0-2534 GCA_964343415.1 uncultured Vicinamibacteraceae bacterium
ATCATGGGGGCAGGTCTTGGAGAGAGCGTTGCGCTATTGACGGATGGGCGATTCTCAGGGGCTACCCGTGGCATGATGGCAGGGCATGTAGCGCCAGAGGCTGCAAAAGGTGGTCCGATTGCGATTGTGGAAGATGGCGACATGATTTTGTTTGATGAGCAGAATCGAACGTTACAGCTTGAGCTAAGTGACGAAGAGATTCAGGCCAGACTGGCAGCTTGGCAACCGCCAGAACCAAAGTTTAAACGGGGTGTGATGGCGAAGTACGCACGACTTGTTTCGTCGGCGGCACAAGGTGCAGTGACCAACTAGAGGATAGGCATGTCTAACGTTAGAACGGGTGCACAGATTATTTGGGAAACCTTAGTACGTGAAGGTGTCAAGACGGTATTCGGTTATCCGGGCGGTGCGATCCTTCCTGCGTACGATGCCATGCTGGATTATCCGGTACGCCACGTGCTTGTTCGCCATGAGCAAGGTGCTACTCATATGGCGGATGGTTATGCTCGGGCGAGTGGTGAAGTTGGTGTGGCTATCGCGACGTCGGGGCCTGGTGCGACGAATATGGTGACCGGTATCGCAACTGCGATGCTGGACTCATCGCCAATTTTGTGTATCACAGGTCAAGTAGGCAGTCGGCTCATTGGATCTGATGCGTTTCAGGAAACAGACGTGACTGGCGTGACGTTGCCGATTACAAAGCATAACTATCTTGTGTCTGACGTCGATGAAATTGCTTCAACGATTCACGAAGCAATGTATGTTGCCCGTTCGGGACGTCCAGGTCCGGTGCTTGTTGATATTACGAAGGATGCGCAGCAATCATCGACGGAGCTCGAATGGGACCCGAGTGAGGTGACGTTACCTGGGTATGCGCCTGATCTTCGTGCAACACAGGCCGAGTACCAGCGGGCGGCCGATTTGATTAATCGAGCCAAGCGCCCCGTTATCTTTGCCGGGCATGGCGTGATGTTGTCCGGGGCGATGCGTCAGGTGCTTGAATTGGCCGAACGAGCCAATATTCCCATTGCTATGACGTTACTCGGTATCGGTGGTGTGCCGGCCCAGCATCCGTTGAATATGGGGATGATGGGGATGCACGGTGAGGCGTGGGTCAACGAAGCAATTCAAGAGGCGGACCTGCTTTTAGCATTCGGCATGCGGTTTGATGATCGCGTGACCGGCAATCTGAAGACATATGCTCCTAATGCGCGAAAAATTCATATTGATATTGACCCGGCTGAATTTAATAAAAACGTAAAAGTCGATGTGGCTTTGGCTGGCGATTTATCGGTGGTCCTTTCGGATTTGGGACCCTTGGTTGAGTCTGGCGATCGAGCTGAGTGGCTTCACACTATCGATGACATGAAGGGAGATGTTGCCGTACGCGACATTCAGAACCTACCTGACAATGGGCACCTTTATGCGGCGCACGTCATCAATGACATTTGGCGGATAACGAATGGCAAGGCGATTGTAGTGACGGATGTTGGCCAACATCAGATGTGGGAAGCACAGTACTATCGTCACAATGAGCCGCGAACACTTATTACTTCAGGCGGACTTGGGACTATGGGGTTTGCCCTGCCTGCGGCGATTGGTGCGAAATTAGCGAATCCTGACGCAGAGGTGTGGGTCGTTGCTGGAGATGGTGGTTTTCAGATGACGATGGCAGAACTGGCGACAATTGCACAGGAAAATATCAAGATCAACGTTGCCGTGATTAATAACGGGTATCTCGGAATGGTGAGGCAGTGGCAGGAGTTTTTTTATGAGCGTCGTTACGCGGCCACCCCACTCTTGAGTCCAGATTTTGCGAAACTTGCCGAGTGTTTTGGGCTTGCTGGAGCGACCATTAACACGAGGTCTGATGTCGAGTCGGCGATTAACAAGGCTCGGTCTGACGAGCGGACCGTTGTTATGGATTTTCAGGTTGAACAGGAAGACACGGTTTATCCCATGGTACCGGCAGGTGCCGATTTGCACAAAATGATCCGGCGGCCAAGTTTAGCTCCGATTATTGAGACAGCGGACGACGAGTAATTAGATGACTAGGAAACGTAAGCGTCACACATTTGTTGTTTATGTTGAAGACAAACCGGGTGTGTTGAATCGTGTGGCTTCGTTATTTCGGCGACGAGCATTTAATATCGATTCACTTACGGTCGGACACTCGGAAACAGTTTCGGAATCACGCATGACCATTGTGGTGGAAAGTGATTCTGACGATGCGCGGCGTATTGAGGCGAATCTTTATAAGTTAGTGAACGTTGTTCGTGTGCACGACATTACGAGTACGCCTTCGATCTATAGAGAATTAGCAATGGTGAAGGTTTCGGCGACGATCGAAACGCGAACTCAGATTATGCAATTGGCTGGTGTATTTCGTGCCAGGGTGGTTGACGTTGCGTCAGATTCACTTGTAATTGAGACAACTGGTACAGAAGAGAAGATCGAAGGTTTGCTAGAGGTGTTACGACCTTACGGTATTCTTGAACTCGTTCGAACCGGACGAGTTGGCATGATACGTGGGA
>CAYFJM010000315.1:0-2503 GCA_964343415.1 uncultured Vicinamibacteraceae bacterium
CATTAGATATCTGGCCCTTGTACCTATTTCACAGAAATGCCCAAACGATTAATGTGGCAATCACTCGACGTGCGGAATGCACCTTGTCACCTAGTGAAGACGATACGCTTCGCCTCATTGCTAACGATCTTGGGTCATCGATAGAAGTCAGTACCCACGAGAAACTTGCGGACGGAGATACAAATCCTCTACTCACTCGAATTGCGCACCACTTCGCCGCCAACCGCATGGTCGTATCAACGCGATCTGGTTCACCGGTTGGTGCGGGCCTTGCTGGATCCTCCGCGCTTAACATAGCCTTGTGCGCCGCTTTTCAACGCTGGAACCACCAACCGATTGAACCCGAATCACTCATGCAACTGGCGGGCGACCTCGAAGCTCAAGTAATTAAAGTACCGACCGGTACCCAAGATTACCGCCCAGCGACTTTCGGTGGTATTGCCACGCTAATGCTTCGTCCCGGATCTATTGAACGGGTGCCGCTACAGATAGACCACGAGGAGCTCAGCGCTCGGATACTGCTTGTATACACAGGGCAAAGTCGTAATTCCGGTATCAACAACTGGCTGATCACCAAAGCGCATATTGACGGCGACAAAGCTATTTTTGAGCTATTTGAAGAAATTCGTGATATTGCTATTTCGATGAAACTCGCGCTTGAACAGCGTAACTGGATTGAAGTGGGTAAAGTCATCTCAGCGGAGTGGGAACTCCGTAAACGCTTAGCTCCAACCGTCACAAATCATCGCATCGATAAGATTATTCAGGCGGGCCTCGATGCCGGTGCAATGTCAGGAAAGCTCTGTGGAGCTGGAGGGGGGGGCTGCGCAATCTTTGTTATTGATCCGACCACACGCCATGCTGTTCAGCGGGCAGTAGAATCGGCTGGCGCCGAAATCCTCGATTATTCGATCGATACAAAGGGACTCGATATAGAAATCGAGAAATAGAACAACAGTAAGTGTCTAGTTTTCGAAAACTCATCCGAAGATATTGAATAATTCGGTCTACTACTCAGGCCCAATCACCAACTTTTAAGCAACGGCTTCTTAATGAGCAGCAAAGCGATCCATCGAATCAAATCACTCTATTACGAGACTACCAAATCCAGCATCGAACGGGATCTACTAGAAGCGGTCGATCTATTTAAGACGCTAAGAAACGATTCAGACCGTGACACCGTTGCAGTGTACATGGACGGATTGTCTCAAATGCGCTCAGAATGGCGTATCGAAAAGATCCGCGCTCGGGACAAAGTTCGTCGTAAAGCGGCCAAAACACAGGCAGTCAGCCGAAGGAGTCAAACTCCGCGCCGCCGAAAACATTGACTGGGTTGTTGCTTTCTTAATCTAAGAGGTAGCTCTGGTAATTAGAAAGATCGATGATGGCGGTCACCACCTGACCACCACTACCGAGACTCTTCGTCGCTCTGTCATTTATCTTTAACGAAAGAGCACCGGCGTCACCAACATTCAATACGGCTTCGTCAGAGACACGGATTATTTCTCGATCGCCATACCTCATCAATTTCGACAATGCCTCTACGCCATCGACCACAACCGAAACCCAACAGTCGCCTTGCGGAATCAACTCAAGGACTAGCTCTTCTCCCTCAGGAGCAAATGATGCGGCATTGACCGTTGGCTCAGATTCGCTCGGCTCCAAAAGGGATTGAGGCTTCGTTAAACTAGTAGGCGATTCCCCTGGCACAGCAGTTCCGTTTCTTTCGGTTCCATCTACAAAAGTCAAATAGAACCCGAAAACGAGGAACGGTAGACTCAATGCCGCAACAATTGCGACCGTCTTCGCTATTAATTGTTCGCTCTCAACAGAAGTCGTCGCGATGACATCGACATCATCAAATTCAATTTTTCGACCAACCTCATCAGGATAGCGTTCGTAAAACTCATCGACAATAGTCGTCGACTCAAGACCAAGCACAACGCTATAGCTTCTTATAAACGAACGCGTATACACTCCCCCGGGTAACAACGAAAAATTTTCTTCCTCCAACGCTTCTAACGATGCAACAGTGATTTTTGTGCGCCTCGAAACATCCGCCAGGGAAAACCCGTTCGACTCACGAACAGCCTTAAGTCGGGTGCCAGGTCCGATCTCTTTCGGGGACATGGAACAAGAGTAGCAAGACCCGAAGACCGATAGTCTTCAGTTTTTCGTCCAAGGAACAGAATGCTGAAAAATTAAACAATCTGAAGCGGAACTGCACACAATGACACGCAATCAGCGAGTAACTGCTCTATCTCCGTCGACCCCGACAAAGAAATGGTGACACTTCGCTATCAGCCTAGCCCGCTCTTCATCCGTAAATTCATCGCCCGTCATAAACAATCGAACGCCTGCTAGCCCGGCACCCTCCGCCTTACGTACATTTTCAGAATCGATAAAGTCCAAACCGCCAATCGCTAACACCGGCACATCGGTTGCCATTGCTATCTCTCGTAAACCTTCAAATCCAATTATCTTTTTAGCCACTGTCGATGGT
>CAYFJM010000316.1:0-2501 GCA_964343415.1 uncultured Vicinamibacteraceae bacterium
TATCTGCTGCGATAAAAAAGGTGGACCATTGGCAGATGTCAGCTAGGCCTACCTCCGATGACGTTGTTCAACATATTTTGGTATGGGAGAAATCACGGCCAATGGAGGCTGTATTTTTTGATATTGATTTCACGCTGATCCATCCTGGTCCGACGTTTGACGGTTCAGGATATCAGTCGTTTGCGACGCGCTACGGTTTGAGCGTTGAGCCGTCCCGTTTTGCTGAAGCAGTTCGCATGGCTTCCATTGAACTTGATGAATCTAACGATAATATTTATCGCCCAGATCCATTTATCCGGTACGCGAAACGAGTTTTGATTGAAATGGGTGCTTGTGGCTCAGCGCTAGATGCATGTGCCCGTGAAATTTATGATGAATGGGCAATTTGTCACCATTTTTCATTGTATGAGGATGTAAGACCTACGTTCAATGACCTGAATAAAGCAGGGTATTGCATTGGGTTAATTTCGAATACTCATCGCTGTTTAGAGACCTTTCAAAATTATTTCAATCTGTCAGAATTTGTAGAGGTTGCTGTTTCGTCTTCTGACCAGGGTTATCTAAAGCCGCATCCGAGTATTTTTCACGAAGCTCTCAGGTTGGTTGGGGTTTCAGCTGAACAGGGTTTAATGGTCGGTGATAGTGTGACGCATGACGTGTTAGGTGCCCGCCAGGTTGGCATGGCAGCTGTCCTTTTGGTTCGTTCAGGCGCTGTTAACGGCAGCCGTGACGACGGAGTGCCGGAAATACATTCGCTTGTTGAGTTACCGTCGTTGCTAACCCGGTGGCCAATCGAGTTGCCTGCCGGCGAGTAAGTGTAAGTGGATATGAAATACTGTTTGCCCAGCTGCTTTGTTACAGTTGAACACTGTTCGATAACCATTTTCGGCATGCCCACGAGATGCAGCAATTGTTGCGGCGCTCCTGACAAGACCCCCAACGATAAGTTCGTCGGCTAACGTCAAATCGTTTAATGTGCTGATGTGTCGTTTTGGTACGATCAGTACATGCGTTGGCGCCTGTGGGTTAATATCATTAAAGGCAATAATGTTCTTGTCCTCATAAACAACATCACTTTGTATCGCGCCGGTTGCTATTTTGCAGAATAAGCAGTCAGACATTCTGTTCTCTGTTATGAAGGGGGAGAGTGTTCGATAACAGCGGTTCTGGGTATTCCCTGTAGGTCGGCTCGGAATCCATTTAAGACAAGGGTTGGTATTGATTCGACCGCCTCTTGAAGCGCCGTGGCTTGCGTGTTTCCTATTTCTAAAAGTAAATAACCTCGTGTGCCCAAGAAAGAGGGGGTAAGCGACAGGAGGTTTCGTACTAGCAAAAGACCATCGGGGCCACCATTGAGTGCGCAGTGTGGTTCGTAGCCTTGCACTTCTGGGGATAGAGTTTCTATGGTGCCTTCCGGGATATATGGCAGGTTCGCAACGATGAGGTCTGCGCCATATGGGGGGGTACTACGGCATGACAGCCAATTATTAAAGTTGTCTTCCACGAATGTGACACGGTCGGCGACACCATGAAGAACGCAATTATTCTTGGCTATTGCCAATGCGGTGGCAGACGAATCAAGGGCATTGACAATTGAGTTGGGGAATTCGAGTGCTAGCGCTACAGCAAGACAACCTGACCCGGTTCCGATATCGGTTATAGAGAGTTTTTCGTTGGCACGGTCAGCAAAGAGTTCGATGGCCGTTTCAATAATAAGTTCGGTTTCTGGTCGAGGAATTAGAACACCTGGCTTTACAGAGAACTTCAAACCCCAGAATTCTTTTTGTTCCGTAATTAACGAGACCGGTTCCCTTGCGGTGCGACGTTTAATTGTTACTTCGTACGCGGTATCAAATGTTGATGGGGGAAGTTCGTGGTTGCGAAGAAGGTATGTCGAACGGTCCCAGGCGAGAACGTGTCGGGCTAGTAATTCTGCGTCTACCAGTGCTTCGGTATAGTCGATTCCGGCTTGGTGGAGACGTTTCGCCGCATCAATTACCTGCTCTTGAAGTGTCATGAGAGGGCGGCAGTCTCTTCATCCTTGAGTTTTTCAGACTGAAAATGTGTTACGACTGTGTTGATCAGTTCATTGAGCTCGCCAGCAAGCACGGACGGTAGTTGATGCGTCGTAAATCCAATACGGTGGTCAGTGATACGGCTTTGGGGGAAGTTGTAAGTACGGATTTTTTCTGACCGTTCTCCGGTTCCAACTTGGCCTTTCCGGTCGGAGGCAATTTCCTCCTGTTGACGTTGTAGTTCGATTTCATAGAGTCTCGACCGCAAGACCTTCATAGCTTTAGCTTTATTTTTTATCTGTGACTTTTCGTCTTGCTGGGACACAACTAGGCCTGTCGGTATATGTGTAATCCTGACTGCCGAGTAAGTCGTATTGACACTTTGACCACCTGGTCCACTTGAACAAAAGGTGTCGATTCGGAGGTCCTTATCCTCAATGTGAATATCAACTTCTTCAGCCTCTGGTAGTACCGCCACAGTCGCAG
>CAYFJM010000317.1:0-2500 GCA_964343415.1 uncultured Vicinamibacteraceae bacterium
GGACACCTATGGTTGTCCGGTCTTGACGGACATTCACGAAGTTCACCAAGCGTTCCCTGCCGCCGAAATCGTAGACATCCTGCAAATCCCAGCGTTTCTCTCAAGGCAGACGGACCTTATTCTTGCCGCGGCGAGGACAGGACGTGCAGTAAATATTAAAAAGGGACAGTTTCTATCTCCGGCGGATCTCGGCTTCGCCATTAAGAAAGTCGTTGCCACTGAGAATCACCGAGTGTTGGTCACCGAGCGTGGCACTTCTTTCGGCTACAACAATCTGGTTGTCGATATGCGTGCCTTTCCGCAGTTGAAGTCCTTCGGTTACCCGGTTATCTACGATGTTACACATAGTCTTCAACTTCCCGGCGGAACCTCAGGGGTCAGTGGAGGGCAACCAGAATTTATCACCCCTCTTGCATCTGCCGGCGTAGCCGCGGGCGTCAACGGTGTGTTCCTCGAGATCCACGACCATCCCGAAACAGCGAAAAGTGACGGCCAGAACGCATTGCCCTTAGATCGCCTTGAAGTACTCCTTACTCGCCTGAATGCAATTGATCGTACAGTGCAACAAGACAGTAAGTCGAAGTAGTCGAATTTATCGTGGCTATCAACAGAACAGCTCAAACTGATTCACGCCAAAGCAAAACTCGCCTCCGGGATGATGAGATAGCGATGGCGAAGAAAATATTGCTGATTGAATCAGAAGCGGTCAGCGCGCTCGTCGACCGTGTCGACGATTCATTTCTACTCGCCATAGATCTTGTTGACAGTTGCAAAGGCCGGGTAATAACGACCGGCATGGGAAAGTCCGGAATTATAGCGAGGAAGCTGGCCGCCACATTCTCAAGTACTGGCACAGCGGCCTATTTTGTCCATCCGGCTGAAGCGTTGCACGGAGATCTCGGCGCCATTCAACGAACAGACGTCGTGGTCAGCCTGTCTCATAGTGGCGAAACACCCGAACTTGTACTGCTCCTTGAAATGACAAAACGTTTAGGCGTAAAAACAATTACGCTCAACGGTTCGCCGAACAGTACGCTTAGTAAGAACGGCGACATCACAATCGATTGCGCTGTCAAAGGCGAGGCATGCCCTTTGAATCTTGCCCCCACCGCAAGCACCACGGCGACTCTTGCGATCGGTGATGCGTTTGCACTCGTACTGGCCTATCGACGCGGTTTCAAGGAGACCGATTTCGCTCATCTTCATCCCGGCGGCATCCTCGGCAAACGACTCATGCAAGTAGACCGACTCATGCATACCGGCACGAACCTTCCTGCCGTCACAGCGACAGCCGGCTTTTCCGAAGTAATTGAAACCATTTCGGCGTCTGGGTTCGGTATGACGTGCGTGCAAGACGAAACCGGTACTCTTCTCGGCGTTGTAACAGATGGAGACATCCGACGAGCGCTTACAAAAACATCTACGTGGCCCGAAAAACGGGCTCAAGATCTAATGTCCTCACGACCTCACCATGTCAGGCCGAATACTTTAGCCGTCGACGCACTCAACATCATGGAGCAAAACCGCATAACATCATTGCCGGTCACGGATAACGCCGGCAAATTAACCGGAATCCTGCATTTGCATGATCTATGGCAAACCGAATGGTTCTAATTTGAGGTAACTGGAAGTTGATGGACGATACGCTTACGCTTGCCATTGCTCTAATGGCGCTCCTCATCGGGCTTGCGACTGGCAAAGCTTGGGAGCGATATAAGTTACGTAACGGCCGATGGATCGACAGACGAAAAATTCAAGAGTCTCCTCATTACATTTTAGGCCTCAACTTTTTGGTTTCCAACCAAATCGACCTAGCAATTGAAGAACTTACGAAAGCGGCTGGCCTTGATGCGCCTGCGCTTGAAATACATCTAATCTTAGGAAATCTCTATCGGGAACGCGGCCAGGTCAGTAAAGCGATCCAGTTACATCAAAGCCTTCTGCAGCGCCCCAACTTGTCAGCCATGGAACAAGCTTACGTCCTTCTCTGCCTCGGACTCGATTTCAAACGAGGCGGTTTCGTCGATCGATCTTTTCAGGCGTTTTCTGAAGTCACACGTCTTGACCCAGGCAATCAATACGCACTACTCAACCTTGAAAAACTCCACGAAGAACAACAACAGTGGGAGGAAGCACACGCTATCCGTCAAAGACTCGCTGACAGCGCCCCCAATGGCGAGAAACCACGCGACCAGTCCATCTTGGCGTTTCTTGAAAACGAACTAGGACTACAGGCTGCGCGTGAGGGCTTGCCTGACCTTGCCATTCAGCATTTTGAGACCGCGCTCGACCTTGACAACCAAACGGTACCTGCTTCGCTGAATCTTGGTGATGTCTACATGGAGAAGAATCAGGTAGCCAAGGCCATCGCAATTTGGGAACAGATCTCCAAAACCGCTCCCGAGCGCTCGTATCTTGCATTCCACCGGCTCGAGATGGCCTACAAACAAATCGGTAAGCCAACTAACTTCGCTTCGCTCTGCCAACGCTTGATTGATTC
>CAYFJM010000318.1:0-2491 GCA_964343415.1 uncultured Vicinamibacteraceae bacterium
TAGACCAGCCAGTTAAAAGTCGTGAACTTCAAGACGCCCTGTTCTTGACCTTGCGTTCCTTAGCACCGCCGACATTGTTGCACCCTGAAGTGGCACTTATGATGACGGTCGTTCTTGTTCAATTCCATTGGAATGAGTGCCGTTCATGAGGGACGGCCTGAAGTTGTTCTTCGCACGAGATATTCCAGTCAAGTATCGAACCATTGTGGAGATAGAACCAAATGCCTTTGAGTGCAGGGCAACGGATCGGTCGCTTTCGGATTCAGTCGATACTCGGTTCGGGTGGGATGGGAACGGTTTATCGGGCGAGGGATGAACGGCTGCAACGTGATGTTGCGATAAAAGTGTTGAATCAC
Source organism: uncultured Vicinamibacteraceae bacterium (assembly GCA_964343415.1). Taxonomy (GTDB): domain Bacteria; phylum Acidobacteriota; class Vicinamibacteria; order Vicinamibacterales; family UBA8438; genus DTWD01. The sequence goes on from CAYFJM010000318.1 coordinate 357, forward strand.
GAATCAGTCGCAGAGCAGGCGGTGATTTCCCGGTTCAAACGTGAAGCCAACGCGTTGGCTGGTTTGTCTCATCCGAATATTGTTGCCCTTCATGATTTTATTGAGGAAGACGGGCAGTTTTTTGCCGTTATGGAGTACCTGGAAGGTGAGACGCTCGATACGCGACTGACGGGTGAACCGTTGACGGAACAGGAGTACTGTGAGATTGCGTCTTCGATCAGTCGTGGGCTGATTGCAGCACATCGCAACGGGGTCATTCATCGTGACATCAAACCGAGCAATATATTTCTCACTCCAGAAGGCACCGTGAAGCTACTTGATTTCGGGCTCGCGACGACTCGTATGTCAAGCTTCGATGGTGAAACCCAGACAGCCTGCGCCGAGGAATTTCATACGCAAGTGGGCACCGTCATGGGAACGGTAGGATATATGTCGCCCGAACAAGTTCGTGGTAAACCGACTGACCAGCGCAGTGACATTTTTTCGCTGGGAGCGGTTTTGTACGAGATGGTGGCTGGGCAAAAAGCGTTTGTTGGAGACACCGCCGTTGAGACGATGACGGCAATCCTCAAAGCTCCAGTGCCTGACCCAGCACGTAGTGACCTTCCTCGTGGCCACCGGATGTACGAAATAATCAGTAGATGCTTGGCCAAGGAACCGGATACGAGATTTGCAACTGCAGAAACGTTATTGGCCGCTATCGAGAAGTTTGAGCCGATTGAGTCATCACCCAGTTTCTCCCGAACACTGTTGTTGGGCAGCATGGCAGTTGTCGCAGTGGCGCTGGTTGCTGCCGGCGTCGTGTTCAATCGAGGTGGGGATGTTCTGCGTCAGGACCGTGTTTCTGGGAAAACAAAGATCAAGCTTGCCAGAGTGCCCCATGATGCCACATCGACTCGTGAGGACTTTGATGAACTATGTGCTGCGTTCATTGGGCGCTGGACCGGTGAAGTGGCGTCGGTCATTGGGGAATCTGATGTAACGATGTCGCGAGAAGAACCCGAAAGCTACTTTCTGGAATTTTCTCTAAGCGCGGATGGCAAGTCGATGACGACGACTGCGGTTGGGTCTAAATCAAGTGGCATTGTCTTGCACTACTACGACGCTGCGGCCAAGCAAATTCGTGTGACTGACACTAGCTCTGAGGGCGTTGTCAATCAGCATACGATCCATCGCGAAGGAAAAGAGTGGATCCGCTACACTGAACAGTCGGCCGCGGACGGAACTGTTCGTGAATTTCACTCTGTGTTTACCTTTGCTGAGGACGGAAACACAATTACTACCGTGATTCGGCACACGAATGCGGATGGTAGCATCAACGAGCAGACCAACGTCTGGCGCCGCCTGAGCAAATAGCCACCGTCGACGTGCCCCGTGTGGCAGTCGCGTGACTCCATGTGAATCGGCGGCAGCAATGTATTCGCTTAAGACCATTTGCAGTGTCTCGCAGCTATCAGATGTGCGGCCTCAAACCACAGACACAGGTGCGGTCGAAATACAAAAGTATTCCCCCTCTGAGATATCTAGCGCCGTTAACCTTAGTTGTGCTCCTGCCGCCGGTGCCAGTCCAGCCCCCGCCACCTGCGGTCGTGACATGGACAGGGGTGAGGTGTGTGTAAGTTTTGTCGAATTTGAGTAAAACGCGTCAGCAACCGAAGAGTTCGCGCTGGTCCCTGACAATCGTAAACGGCCTGCCACAGGCCATTTGCAATCGCGAGTTGATCACTGATTCGCCGTGCCCCCAGAACCACCACCTTCAGACGAGTTTTGGCATAAGGGCTCGAACCTTCGTTGGCAATACGCAGGGAATCAAGAATGGCCTCACGTCCCCGGTAGGCAGCGGGCATTTCCGATACCGAGCGGACACCATCGACAGTAAATTCGTTGGCGACAAGCTCAGAATTCGAATTAAGTACTCCCTCAGCGTAACGTGCAATGCTACGTTCAATCATTGCCTGTAGTGCTGTATCTTTGAGCTTCGGAGGATCAGGTAGAGTCAATCCTGCCGGTGGCAGACTCCGGTTAGCGACAGCATCAAGCGGCAGATGTTCGAACGCTGCTTCCATCAAGAGCCGAATGTCAGTCCGATCTTCATTTGCTATGAACACGTTTGCCCACTTACCGCGTTTCACAAC
>CAYFJM010000319.1:0-2486 GCA_964343415.1 uncultured Vicinamibacteraceae bacterium
TCGAGCGGACATTGCTAGTGGCGGATGAAGGGGCAACCGTGAGTTATCTGGAGGGTTGTACGGCGCCGATGCGGGATGAAAATCAATTACATGCGGCTGTGGTTGAACTTGTCGCGCTCGATGACGCGACGATCAAATACTCGACGGTGCAGAACTGGTATCCAGGCGATAAAGAAGGCAAAGGCGGCATTTATAACTTTGTAACAAAACGCGGTAAGGCATTCACTAATGCCAAGATTACCTGGACTCAGGTTGAGACTGGTTCGGCCGTGACGTGGAAATATCCGAGTTGCATTTTGCAGGGAGACAACGCCGTTGGTGAGTTTTACTCGGTCGCTGTTACGAATAACTATCAACAAGCGGATACCGGGACCAAGATGCTGCATTTAGGTAAAAACACTAGAAGCACGATCGTGTCCAAAGGTATTTCGGCTGGTAAAGGGCAAAACACATATCGCGGTTTGGTTCGTATCGGAAAAAATGCCAAGGGGGCGAGGAACTTCTCCCAGTGTGACTCGTTGCTTATTGGTGACCAGTGTGGGGCGCACACTTTCCCATATCTCGAAGTTCGGAATACTTCTTCTCAGGTTGAACATGAGGCGTCAACATCAAAGATCGGAGAAGACCAGATTTTTTACTGTCGGCAGCGAGGACTTTCAACTGAAGACGCCGTCAACATGATTGTGAACGGGTTTTGTAAAGAAGTGTTCCGAGAATTGCCGATGGAATTTGCTGTTGAAGCGCAGAAACTTCTCGGGGTTAGCCTTGAGGGTAGCGTTGGTTGACCACCGAGCGTCAACGGAACAGGAAAGATGTAACGAATGTTAGAAGTCAGTAATCTCCATGCTACGGTCGGGAACAAAGAAATCCTTAAAGGCATTACTCTATCGGTAAAGGCGGGTGAAGTGCACGCCATTATGGGTCCGAATGGATCTGGAAAGAGCACTCTCGCATCGGTGCTTGCTGGCCGAGAGGAATTTGATGTCACGGAAGGTTCGGTAGTTTTTCAAGATCAGGATCTTCTGGAGATGGAACCAGAAGAACGTGCGCGGGAAGGTGTTTTTCTCGCGTTTCAATATCCGGTTGAAATTCCAGGCGTTAACAATGCGTATCTCTTGAAGGCCGCTCTAAATGAGGTTCGTAAGCACCGCGGCGAACCTGAATTAGATGCTATGGATTTCATGGCATTCGTTAAGGAACGGATGAATATTCTTGAAATCGATCAAAGCCTGATGAATCGTCCCGTGAACGAAGGCTTTTCAGGTGGTGAGAAGAAACGCAATGAAATTTTTCAGATGGCTGTTCTTGAACCGAAATTGGCCATCATGGACGAGACTGATTCCGGGCTTGATATTGATGCGTTAAGAATTGTGTCCAATGGGGTTAACGCGATGCGCAATGCTGAGCGCGCAACGGTCGTAGTTACGCACTATCAGCGACTGCTGAATTACATCGTTCCTGACTTTGTGCATGTGTTGTCGGGTGGTCGTATCGTTAAGTCTGGAGGCAAGGAGTTGGCTTTAGAGCTTGAAGACAAAGGCTATAGCTGGATTGAAGGGGTAACCGAAACGGTTAGCTCTTAGGAATACCGATGACACGACTTGTAGCTTCGACCCCTTATACCAACGCCTTCGAGCAAATTCAGCGTGACCATGCCGGGCCGGCAGCGATCGCTGATCTGAGGAGTGTTGCGTTTGATCAATTTTTGACGCATGGACTCCCAACGACGAGTTCCGAGGAATGGCGCTTCACAAACGTGCGCCCGATTGCGGAGACAACATTCGTTCCAGGTCGGGCGGTTGTACTGACCGACGAGGAGTTGTTGTCATTCAGTGTGACTGGTTCTCTGGCCGGAGGGCCAACCGTCGTGTTTGTTAACGGACACTACGACGCGGCTTTGTCATCAGTGGGAGACTTACCGGATGGGGTGGTCGTTGAAAGTCTTGCAAATGTTTTCAGTTCCTCAGCCGACAGCTTGGGCGTTGAGCAGTGCCTTGGCAAGGGTCCAGACATCCAGTCTGACGCCGCTGCTTTTACTGCACTGAACACAGCTCTATTTAGAGACGGTGTTTTTATTCGTGTGGCAGAAAATGTCGGTGTCGATCGTCCGATTCAAATGCTTTTTGTCACCACGTCAAAATCTACCGATCCTGACGCGATTCAATCTCCAATGACGCACCCCCGTATCTTGATTGTGGCAGGGACGAACAGCCAGATTCGTCTTGTTGAGACGTATGCGGGAGAGACAGACATACCGTATTTGACGAATGTTGTTACTGAAGTCATTGCTGGGGAAAACTCGGTAGTCGACCACTACAAGCTCGTGCGAGAGGCCTCGGCGGCGTATCACATTGGCCACATGCACTTACGGCTCAACCGGAGTGCAAACTTTTCATCGCATGCCATCACGCCTACAACGGCACGAGTCTGATCGAAGAAAAATGTGAATCGCACGGTCAAAAGTCAACATAGGAACTCTGTCAGAC
>CAYFJM010000320.1:0-2480 GCA_964343415.1 uncultured Vicinamibacteraceae bacterium
AGCGGAATCCTCTCGTCTATGCGGAGGTTCTTGCAAATAGCCTTGCTACGCAGGTTCTCTTTGCGTATGCAGATTTACCAGAACGTGCGCGGCGCATAGGATCAAAACTTCGACAGACACCACGATTGATTGATTCCGCCAGGGAAAATGTGTCGGAGCCACCAGGCCTGTTTGTAAAAGTTGCGATCGAATCATTTGAAGGTGTGTTGAGCTTTATAGAAAAGGATCTTCCACGTGCATTCCGCGACCTCGACGACCTTCATATATTGGGTGACTTGGCAGATGCGTCGACGGATGCGGCCGCGTCACTTCGCGAATATATTGGATATTTACGTGACACGTTAGCACCAAAGAGCCGAGCGACATTTCGCATTGGACGAGACCAGCTTGAACAGAAACTTCGGTTTGATGAAGGCATAGACATTCCGTCCGATCAACTACTCGAGATTGCGTTGCGTGAGCTTCGTGCCACGCAGGAGGAATTTGCGCGAATCGCAACGAGCATTGATAGTGATCCGGCTGAGGCGTGGCGCAAAGTCAAAATGCGGCATCCGACAGTCGACGAACTGATTCCTGCAGTCGGCGAACAGGTGAAAAAATTGCAAACATTTTTGCAGCGTAAGTCACTTGTGACCCTGCCTGAGAATGCGGGTCTTCGGATTGCTCCTACGCCGGACTTCTATCGATGGACGTTTGCGAGTTTGTGGACGCCTGGACCTTTTGAAGTGGCAAAAATTCCGGCTCGCTACTACATCACGAATGTTGATCCGGATTGGAGTGACAGTCGGAAAAACGACCATTTGCTCGATTTGAACTATGCCTCATTGTGGTCCGTGTCGACGCATGAGGTATACCCAGGCCATTTTCTACATTTTGAACACTTACGGCAGGTGAAGTCTCGCCTTCGGAAATCTACGTTATGCGCGCCAACGTCATTTATAGAGGGATGGGCGCACTATGCGGAGGAAATGATTCTCGACGAAGGCTTTGAGCGCGGAAATGCAGAAATTCGACTGGGTCAGTTGGCAGAAGCCTTAACAAGGCTCGCTCGAACGGTTGTGGGTATCCGACTCCATGCTGAAGATCTTTCTGTTGAACAAGGCGTGCGGTTTTTCAAGGAAGAGGCCTATCTTGAAGAAGGGACGGCTCGACGGGAAGCGGAGCGCGGCACATTCGATCCAAGTTACGTGCTATATGCGTTAGGCAAGCTGATGATGGTGAAGTTGCGAGCAGATGTAGAAGAAGCAACGAGGTCAACTCCCAAGAGCGAAGGCTTTTCTTTGCAGCGGTTTCACGACAATGTTTTAGGCCAAGGATCCGTGCCATTTTGGATGCACAGAGCACTGATGGGACGGGACGAACCGGTCATCGAGTAATCGACAAATGCCTCTCTACGAATATGAATGCAGCGATTGCTCTGGGCGCTTTGAACGTATTCAGAAGTTTTCTGACCCAATCGTGAAAACCTGTCCAACATGTGGCGGTTCTGTCCAGAAGCTACTGTCATCGCCTGCCATCCAGTTTAAGGGCACCGGATGGTATGTCACCGATTACGCAAAAAAAGAGACACCCGATCGATCCGACGGAGACAACCAAAAACCGGGTAACACCAAAGAGAGCGAATCGAAATCTTCAGAAAAGTCGACTTCAACAGAGACAAAAACCCCAACTAAATCAAAGCAGAAGTCGACACCGTCAACGTCCTCAGGGTCAGCGAAATAATAGTTTCAGGGTTTCCTTGAGTTCGGGGCCGAGCTCTGGGTGTTTTAGTGCAAAGTGCAGCACTGCGTTAACGTAACCAAGTTTCGTTCCAGCATCAAGACGGGTACCTTGAAGAACGCACGCATGAATGGGACGTACAGCGAGTAGTTTTCGTAGCGCATCCGTTAGCTGAATTTCCCCGCCAGCCCCCAGTTCGGTTTGTTCAAGCGATGCGAAGATATCTGGTGTCAAAATGTAGCGGCCAATGATCGCAAATTCAGAGGGGGCGTCTTTTGGATCGGGCTTTTCGACAAGGTCGGTAACGCGGAGGACACCGTCTTGAATTGTTTCGGCGGCGATAATGCCGTAGCGGCTTACAGCGTTTTTCGGGACGCGTTCAACTAGCAAGACGGGGCCATCCACCTCAGAAAAGACATCCAGCATTTGCTGCAACGCAGCCGGTTCGGCATCAATCACATCATCGGGTAACAAGACCGCGAATGGATGTTCGTTGACAGCAGGCTTTCCACAAAATACGGCATGACCAAGGCCGCGTGGCTCAACTTGGGGAAGCGAGGTCACATTGGCGATGGTGGTTAAATTGCGCAGCATCTCTAGTGGTTCCGACTTGTGCTGTTCGGCCAACGCTGATTCCAGTGCAGGGTTGGGGGTGAAATGGGAGGCAGTAAGAGTATTTCCAGGGTTTGTGATCAGCACGACGTCACGAATACCGGCTCGAACGGCTTCTTCAACACCGTATTGAACGATTGGCCGATCGA
>CAYFJM010000321.1:0-2452 GCA_964343415.1 uncultured Vicinamibacteraceae bacterium
CGCTTGAGTTTGTGCTGCAAGCCCGTCACCGTTGTCCTCGTCAGTTCTTGCCAGCGTATCGACATCCGCATTAGTGATTTGGATGCGCATCCCATCCGTCGGGGTGTCTAGGGGTGAGATGACGATGAGTTCACCATCTGAGAGTCCACTTTGGACATAGACGGCATCTGTTGTGGATCGAAAGATAGCGACATCCCGAAATTCCAGATGCTCATCTGCTGATACCACGAGGACCTGGTCTCTTCCGCGCAGTGCGGCACGCGGGATTGCGGCTACGTCTTGAACTAAACGACCTTCAATTTCAGCTTCAACGTACATCCCTACTGCGAGGGGTGGTTGGTTGGGATTTTCACTCGGTGCATAGGGGTCCGAGACTTCAGCAACGACGTGCACCATCCGACTGACAGGGTCGATTTCGCTTTCAGTGCGGACGATGCGCCCTTGCCATTCGTGTGTTTCGCCAGCAAAGGTCGCGGTTAATGTGACAGCGGGTTGTATTTGTTGGCGACCGCCGCGATACGATAGCGGAAGGTCAAGATAGGCAATCTGATCGTCAGGCAGTGGAAGGCGGATTTCAGCAATATCTACCGCATAGACCGTTGCGATCATGTCTCCAATGCGAACGAACTGTCCGATATCCACATTCTTTTGCCGAACGCGGCCAGCGTATGGCGCAACAATGTCAGCACGTTCAAGATCACGTTCGGCTCGCATTACACCGGCCTCAGCCGCGTCAATAGCGGCTTGTGCTTCGTCAAGTTGGGGTTTACGTAAAGTCAGTTCACGAGGGTCGCCTCGACCGAGGTCGTTCCATTCCCGTTCAGCTACCTCGGCTTCAGCCTGCTCTTGCGCTAAGCGTAACCGTGCCTGAGCGAGTTGTGACCGGGCGCTGATCAACGCTTGCTCATAGTCGAAGGGGTCTATCTTTACGAGAACATCACCCGCTTCGAAAAACCCCCCCTCGGCAAACGATGATGATACCCATGTAATTCTTCCTGCAATTTCAGGGACGAGTTGACTTTCTGTTCGAGGTTGCACGGTTCCCTGACTTGTAACCCCCATCGCGACCTCACTGAGAGCGACTTGGTGGACTTCTACGCCTGGCGGTGCAAAGACAGGAGGCTGTGTTTCTACCGGGGGCCTGTTTTGAATCATCGTGATCGCCGCAAAACCAGCAATCCCGAGTACAAGAAGCGGCAAAGAAATTTGGAGTATCCGAACAAAAAATCGTTTCATGGAAAGTTTCCGTTGTTGGTGTTGTTAGTTAGTTTGTTGCCTGTAGTTCAAGTAACGAATCGAGTTGTTCAAAACCGCCGCCAAGTGCGAGATATAGGTCCACGCGATTGTCGAGTCGAAGCCGGCGGGCAGCGATCAAGTCGGCTTCGGCTTGGAATGCGGATCTTTGGGAATCGAGCACAGTGATGTACGCATCTAAGCCGGCACTGTAGCGTTCGTCAGCGAGGCGTTCTGCCGCACGGGCCTGCTCGACGGAAATCACCAAATGTTGTTCTCGGCCGGAGAGAAAGGCCTCTGCTGCGAGCGTGGTTTCGACTTCCGCATACGCGACGAGCGCGGTGTTCACATAGGTTGCGAGGACTTCTGCCGTTTGCGCCTCAGCACGGTCGACTTGTGCCCGTAGTCGTCCTCCCTGCCACAGCGGTGCAACGACGTTACTAACGAGACCCCAGACACTGAAGTCACCATTAAGTAGGGAACGTAATGCATTCGTAGACGTTCCGGTGTTCGCAGTCAGACTGATCGATGGCAATAGTTCTCTACGCGCGACTTGGAGCCTTGCTTCTGAGGCGGCGACAGAGCGTTCGGCAGCAGCGAGGTCAGGTCGTCGTGCGACGAGATCCGCCGGAAGCCCAGCTGGTATTGCCGCTGGTGTTTCAGGGAGTGCACTGGGTGCTGTCATCTGACCGTCTGCATACCGGCCAAGCAGTACATCGAGTTGTCGTTTCGCCGCGTCGAGTTGTTGATAGCGTTGATCAAGTTGTGCCTCCGCATTCGATAGATTAAGGAGTGACTGTCGAAGGTCAAGGGCCGGACGCACACCCGATTCAAAGCGGTCACGTACTCGTTCTGCTGATCGTTGGAAATTGTTGACGGTGGCTTCGGAAAGTGTGACCTGCTGCTGGGCTTCGGCGATGGCAAACCACGCTTTAGCTGTTTGTCCAGCGATCGATAGTTGAGCTCCACGGAGGTCGGCGGCCGAGCGTTGAAGGTCGGCGAGCGCTGCTTGTTCACCCGCACGCAGTTTTCGCCAGAGATCGATTTCCCAGGAGACGTCGATGGATGATGATTGATTTGTGAACACGGTGCTAAGAACACGGTCTTCGGCGCCTGGAATTGGGAATCCGACAAAATTTTGTTTACGGCGAATACCGTTGTAGGACGCTTGAAGTGAGGGCATGAGCGCGCCGGCTGCAAAGCGTGCATCTGCAACGGC
>CAYFJM010000322.1:0-2432 GCA_964343415.1 uncultured Vicinamibacteraceae bacterium
GGAGATGGGTCGAGCCCGATGGTCATCGCGATTGCAAATGGTCATTATTCTGCTGCGCAGTTTTTGTTGGATCAGTCTGCTGACCCGAATCTTGTCAATATTGATGGATTAGGTCCGTTGTACGCGACGGTAAATATGCGTTTCGCGCCGGTCTCGTGGGCACCGAACCCGCCAACAGAGCAAGAGGCCGTTGACTCGCTTGATTTACTGCGGGCATTACTCGACCACGGCGCTGATCCGAATGCGAGAATTACGCGGAAATTATGGTTCAGTCCGACGTCGCATGATCGCGGGTGGGCCGATGGAAGTGGCTCGACACCGTATTGGAGAGCGGCGCAGTCAACAGACGTTGAGTCTATGCAACTCCTGGTTGAGGGAGGTGCTGACCCCAATTTAGCAACCTACAATGGAATCACGCCATTGATGGTGGCCGCTGGAATCGGATGGGTCGGAAACTTTACTCAGAATGCGCCAAATTCATTTATGGATGCGATTCGCTACTGTCTTGAATTAGGAGCTGATGTCAATGCTTTGGATTCGAAGGGGTTTACAGCATTGCATGGGGCAGCTGGACGCGGCGATACGGAGATGGTTCAGTATTTAGTGGATGTGGGTGCCGTTGTTGATGTGATCAATGAAGATGGCAACTCCCCAGCCGATATGGCTTTTGGGCCGTCTCGGTTTTTTATACCAAAGCCGGATACTGTTGACCTCCTAGTTGGTCTTGGCTCTTCTTTTCAGGACAATTGTCGGTCTGATCAATGCGTCGACGGTAAGTTTTTTGGTGGAACCGGCGTAAGTGTTCCGAACTAGCATCAGCCTTCTGATGTTCTCTAGTCGAATTAAATGGTTTGTCGGTGCGCTTGCTGCGTTCAGTCCTGTTTTCTGCCAAGTTGCGTCTGCGCAAGAAAAGGAATCTGTACACGCTTGGTCGAGCGACACAGAATTAAGTGTTGTTGTGGCTGAAGGTAATGCTGCAGCACAGACTTTTGGTTTTAAGAATACGGTTCGACGTAGCTGGGATTCCTCGCGCCTGCGTGCACGGTTTGACGGGGTCAGGTCTATGGCATCAATCGAACGTTCTCTTTTGGTTCGACCTGGTGTCCGGTTTCCAACGGGTGGTCAATTAGAAGATTTTGACACCGTCATACTCGAGCCAGACTTAGAACCTGATGTTGAGCAGTATTTTGTAGAAGGTCGTTTCGATAGAGATATTACTCAGCTGGTCTTTTGGAACGTCGGTTCAAGTTGGGATAGAAACAACGAGGCAGGTATCCGGAATAGAGTCACGGTATTTGGGGGTGTCGGTAATTCCTGGTTGGATACGGACGACATCGTGTTGTCCACGTCGTATGGTGTGAGCTATACCGACCGAGAAGAGACTCAGTCTGATCTATTGAGGGATAAGGCGTTTACTGGAATTCGAATTAGTTCTGACTATGTGCACCAGTTAAGTCGACTGACGCGGTTTGATAGTGACTTCACTATGAACGTAAACCTCGCGGCGACCACCGACCGTTCGATTAATACTACGAATGCCGTTGGTGTTTCCGTGAATGACTACTTATCCTTACGTGTCAGTTTGCAGTTCCTTCACGAACACAAACCCTCATTTGAAGATGTTGATGTTATTGCGCGCGTAGCTTTAATCGATCCTGATGGAATTTCTGCCAGTGGAGACGAACTTTTTGAGACTGTTGCAATCGGTGGCACCAGCATAAACGTGGGTCAGGGGCGAGTCAGGAAGAAAACTCTCGATACAGTGTTCCGAACAGCATTGGTGATTAGTTTTTGATATGACTAAGTGACGTCACAATTTCACTCGATAACTACGATCGGTATGGGGGATATGGGATGAGACGGACCGTGTCAGTGATCGCTCTATTGTTATGCGGTGCGTGGATCGCTGCGTTCGAGGTAGGGGCTTTTCAAGCCACGCCACTTGGGTCAATTGAAGAAATTACGAATTGCGAAGGTTTACTACAACAGCGGAACCTCACCATCACGTATGCGGGTCTTGCAAAGACTTCCGAAGGCACGTCGTATTGCTATGTGAAGGGGCTACTCCGTCCTGCGATTCATTTTCATGTTCAGTTGCCGTTGCCTGATGATTGGAATGGTCGATTTCTTAAATGGGGTGATGGTGGAAAAGATGGTGATCTTGATTTTGCTGATCATCGGGTGAATGAAGGTTATGCGGTTGCGAACAGTAATACCGGGCACGACAGCGGTGCGGAACCCGGTTCGTCATTTGGGTACGACAATCGTCAGGCTGAAATAGATTTTGGCTACCGAGCTGTTCATCTGACGACGATGGCAGCGAAGACGGTGATTCGAAGCTACTACGGAGTCGTGCCAGAACATTCATACTTTGAAGGTTGTTCCACGGGTGGTCGCCAAGGGTTAATGGAGGCGCAGCGGTACCCAGATGA
>CAYFJM010000323.1:0-2419 GCA_964343415.1 uncultured Vicinamibacteraceae bacterium
AACTTCGGTGGCTCGATGCCAACCACTATGTCGCGCCATTAAGTGTTGTGCTGGCATTATTCTTTTTGGGTGATTGGCTTGGCGCGGTGTATCCAGCACTTGAAACAACGGGTCTACAATTAATTGTAATTGGATTTTTTTGGAGTACGACACTGCTTTACCATGTCACCTTTGCTGTGAACTCTTTCGGGCACCTCTTTGGCCGACGCCGATACGACACGAACGATAGAAGTCGCAATAACTTTTGGCTGGCTCTACTAACGGCCGGAGAAGGCTGGCACAACAATCATCATCGATATCCAGCTTCTGAGCGCCAAGGGTTTTATTGGTGGGAGATCGATGCGACCCACTACGGTGTTGTTATTCTGTCGTGGCTCCGTTTAGTTTGGGATATTCGAGGTCCAGCCCCGGCTGTGGTGCGAGAAGGTATTCAGGGCGGGGGATTACTGTCCTAGAATTTCCGCTGTACGTTTATGGCGGTATTCAAAGATACGTGTAAGGTCAGAATTAACCCAATCAAGTAATGGCGTGGTAGCTAGTTGTCGGCAGTAAAGATCGAATTTGACGATGTCGGTCATTTCGGTCCCGTGTGTGGTCGGTACAAATTCGTGAAGATGGTCCCAGTGCTTAAACGGCCCGATTTGTTGAGTGTCAACAAAACGATGTGGTGGCTTCCATTCGGTAATAAGAGTTCGCCAAAAGACCGGAATGTAGTGCAAGCGTAGTGTGTAATTAAGCGTTGCTCCCGCAAGTAACGGGTGGTTCGACACAGAAAGAATTCGAAAATGAAGGAAAGGTGGTGTGATGCGTTGAAGATTTCTGGCATCGGCGAAGAACGGGAATACATCTACTGGTGGCCGAGGAACGTATTGTCGGCAGGTAAGACGCCACCCACCATTATCTTCAGACTCAATCTTTATATTGCTTCTTGTCTTCACGTTTAAATACGGCCTTATTGTTTCTCGAATTAGTTGGTGGAAATAGTAGGCTTTTATTTAAAATTAAATTGATTTTCCGGCGAATTGATAATTATTCAATTATAGGGATGTTCTTTATGGTAGCGAGTGAGATCAAGGGCAAGTCAACAGGCTTAACGGATACGTTAACAGACGGACTTGATCGTTACGAGATAGGTCCGAAACTTCGAGAACTTCGGCTCGAAAAGAAAATGGGACTTGTTGAACTCAGTGGTCACACGGGATTATCTGCAGCGTTGCTCTCAAAACTTGAGCGGGGGAAGATGTATCCCACTTTGCCAACATTGCTACGCATATCGATAGTTTTTAGTGTTGGGCTTGAGTATTTCTTTAAACGTGAGGAACCGCCGATCACGATAGTGAGGCGTAAGGACCGGATCCGTTTTCCTGAGAAAACTGGTCGGAGCAAGAATTCATATCATTTTGAGTCATTGGACTTCCCTGTCAAGAAAAAGAAGCTCAGTGCATACCTTGCGGAATTTTTACAACTTCCTGTTGATGATGTGAAGTTGCATAAGCACACAGGTGCTGAGTTTATCCATGTTATTGAAGGGAAGTTGGGTCTGTATGTTCGGGACGGCGAGGAGGAGTTGTCAGAGGGCGACTCTGCGTACCTTCTGTCTAATGTGCCTCATGGCTATCGGCGTATTGGGCGGTCAGCGTGCCGTGCCGTCGTCGTGAGTGTTCCGTGAACCATGAGGCCAAATTACGTCGATATCGACGTGCTTCAACCTTAGTTGTTCCCCGCAAGTTCGCATTCGACTGGCATACCAACCCCGGCGCATTTGAACGCCTGAGTCCACCATGGAACCCGGCTCGAATCGAATCTCGTACAGGGCAAGGTGTTGAACCAGGTGCGACTGTTTCACTTCGTGTCAAAGTAGGCCCTTTATGGTTGCCGTGGGTTGCTGAGCATGGTGAGTGGGAACCAGGATACATGTTTAGTGATCGTCAAGTAACCGGACCTTTTGAGAGGTGGGAACATCAGCACTCTTTTGCCGAACGGGCAGACAACACCGTAGAGTTGATAGATGAGATTCGTTATCAGTTGCCCCTGGGGTACCTGGGAAGACTTGGTGGTCATTATGCTCAGACTGAGATTGATCGCATGTTTGCGTATCGGCATCGGGTCACAGTGCGTGATACAGCGTGGCATGCGCAATATGGGAGCAAGCAGATGAACGTTGCCGTGACAGGATCGACAGGGTTAGTGGGATCGGCCCTTCTGCCCTTTCTGGAGAGTGGTGGGCATACCGTCGTATCGCTACGGCGTGGGACCCGACCTTTATCTCGTCCCCGCGACCAACCGACGTGGGACCCGAACGCGAGTCGACTGTACGGTGCATCTCTGGACGGTGTTGATGCAGTGGTCCATCTTGCCGGAGAAAATATTGCTGCAGCTCGATGGAGTGACGCACAGAAGGCCCGTATTCGGGACAGTC
>CAYFJM010000324.1:0-2415 GCA_964343415.1 uncultured Vicinamibacteraceae bacterium
CTTGGTCGACATACAGGTCGATACCATCCACCTCCACGTCCGGGCCTAGTGCCTCAGGAAGCTATCCGCCCCCAGACGGTGCGTCCAGCACGGTCTTGAATGTACGGCCGCTAAGATGTTTCAAAAGGGCTTTCTTGGATGAATCCTGCATGCGGGTGGAAAACTAGCTGGAGTAATGCCCCATTTCAATCCGAAGCTCCGCCTTGTTCTGTTAAGGATGGGGACGATGTTGAGACTCGTCGCGCAGCCTGTTGGTGACAGGATCGACGCCGACTATAATGAGCGAGAACAGGTTTGAAAATACAGGCCCGCGATTCCCTCTTTTGGGTGAATTGTCCGGTCAGGTACATGGGGAAGGCTTGGAAGATGGCGCAGATGCGTCCAAGGTGTTCGGCGGCAGCTATCTGCTTGATCACGTCGAGACCGTTGGTCGACTGGCAAAACACACACTCGCAAAGTCCATTTTGGATTATGGATCTGGCAAAGGGTTGCTTTATGGGGCAAAGAATTAGACTCTTCCCAAGGACAAGGCGGTCCGCATGCCTTTGGCTTGAACGAGGGACAATTGAGATTTAGTATCCGTGCGACGTGGATTTAAACGGCTCATTGCTTCTGCCAAGGGAACTGTTTTGTTTGCTTCTAAAATGAGCAGCAACGGCGACTACATCGGGCAAGCCAAAGCCGTGCTCGGAACAGAGATTGCCGAACTGCAAAAACTGTCCGATAGGATTGACCAAAGCTTTGCACGAGCAGTTGAGTTATTGCACGAGTGCTTGGATCGTCAGGGGAAGATTATCGTAATTGGGGTAGGCAAATCTGAAAACATTGCCACCAAGGTTTCTGCGACTTTTAATAGCACCGGTGCTCCTGCTGTCGTGCTTAACTGCCAAAATGCGCTGCATGGGGATCTTGGTATTGTATCCGAGGGTGATACAGTGTTGGCGTTGAGCTACAGTGGGGAAACTTCCGAGTTGCTTAACCTGTTACCCTATATCAAGCGACGGATCGGAAGTTTGGTATCCATGACAGGTAAAATGGATTCCTCGCTTGCCGCGAACAGTGACATTGTTCTTGATGTTGGTGTGACGGTCGAGGCATGCCCGCTTAACTTAGCGCCGACATCAAGCACAACCAATATGCTGGCGCTGGGTGACGCCTTGGCAATGGTTTTACTGCAAGCACGGGGGTTTCAAGCCGAGGATTTCGCCGAGCTTCACCCGGGAGGGGCATTGGGGCGTCAACTTCTTACGAGAGTACAGGATATCATGCGCCAAGGGGACCGACTTGCGCTAGTGGCTCCAACCGACACTGTGACCAGTGCCCTGAAAGACATGAAAAAATGCAAGGCCGGGGCAGTGGTGGCAGTCGATGCGGACGGCCTGCTGCGGGGGATTTTTACCCACGGAGATTTTGTCCGTGCCTATCAAGAAAAAAACAACATAGCCGATGATCAGATCAAGGAACACATGACCGAGAATCCGGTTGCCATTCAGGGGGATAAGCTTGCGGTAGAGGCTGTGCGAACATTCGAGAAGCATCTCATCGATGAGATTGTAGTTGTCGATTCAACTAACAAAGTGATTGGCCTAGTCGATGTGCAAGATTTGTCTCGCACACGTATTTTCTGAACGTCCGAATGCTCCCGACCGATCATCGGGATATTGTCCGCCTCAAATTACTTTACTCAAGCTCAAGACGGTTCGAGAGAACTTTCGTAATACGAACTGATTGACGGTATGCACGGAGCGAAGGGCATGTTGAATGTAGCTACCGTGCAATCTAAACGCCAGATTACTGCAAGAATCTCAAACTTAGCCTTTCACACCTACCACGCAGTACGTGTCAAACAATAGGTGATCCAGTCGTTAGTAGAGCTTTTGAATTGGTAATGAGCTTGCCCCTTTGAGCAATGGCCGAAGAGTGGTGAAAATTCCCACTGGGCTTACGAGATAATTCCGTTGAGTTTCGAACCAACAGCGCACTTGTTTCTGCCGCCATGCGGATAGTCATTCCGCTACTCAATGGTCATGGACGCAATTGGTGCGCTCATGCGTTTGTATGACTGGGGCCAACTGCATATTTAGTGGCAGCGTGTCAGTATTCGATTATGAAGATGTATGCCTACTCTGGGGTCTAGCAGAAGAATCCTTGGCGGACCGGACGGAATCTTAGAGGGAACATCTCTCAGTTAAATTATGCAGGCACACGATCCACGCCGAGTAATGGCTGCGGTGGTGGAGGTGATCCGGCCGGTTCAGGATATGGATTGATAAATGGCCACGGTGTCATCGGCAACTTCGTCCCAGCCTCTATGGAATAAAGGCGGGGCTAGGTCATTTTTTAGTAGTCGCTCGGTGGCTGTTTTCCATTCTTCCAATGGCGCGTCTTTAGGAAGGACTCGGCCGTAATCGCGGG